>NZ_JANSHV010000082.1:0-15199 GCF_047461775.1 Synechococcus sp. R6-5 | reverse complement strand
AGGCGTCTCACCCTAGCCTGAAACGACTATAAACTCCAAAGCAAGCTGCCCCCTACGCCTCAGCCCTTTGGCATGAGGGATCCCTTCTCGGAGCTCATTGCCGATGAAGCTCTCTTGCCGCTCGCAACCCCGGTAGGAAGACAAGAAGCCACCTTGTTTCTAAACCAAAAATGCGGAAAATGCGGAAGGTTATTTGTTTCAGGAAATACTTAGCAGAGGGTATAGAGTGGCTGACACCAAAGGGGATCCCTTGAGGGGTTTGCAACATTTGGCGGATATCCCCAGAGATAACCTGGGCTTAACCTCGTTTTAACTAAAAACAACTGGCCTTTACGTTATAGTAGCTGCGCGGACTGGCGAAGTCTTCAATGGAGCGTTCCCGAGGGAACCCTGCGTGCTCAAAGGGATCCCTGGGATGTTGCGATCGGTTGAAGGCTTGTTGAGGATCGCAGGGTTAGCTTGAGGGTTGCCTCCAAGCTTCCAGGCGGTAGTGGCATACCCAGCCCGACGAGTTTTGATTGGGTTGGGTAAGGTTCTCGAGTGAAGTAGCCTTTTTTAGATCTGGGCTAGGATTTTATCTTCATCTGGGAGAGGAGATCTATATGGTGACGTTGCACCCCTTGGAGCGTCGTTCTTTCCTGAAGTTTTTGTCTGCCACTGTTGCTGGCTTTGCGGCTAGCCAGGCGAATTGGCAGCGGGTGTTTGCTCGGCAGACCATCACCATCAATGGCGCTGGGGCGACCTTCCCGGCCCCCATCTATCAAACTTGGGCCCAAGAGTTTGGCAAGAAAAACCCTAACATCCAGGTCAACTATCAGTCTGTAGGAAGCGGTGCGGGTCGTCGGCAGTTTGTAGCCCGCACGGTCGATTTCGGTGCCAGTGACAGCGTGCCCCGTCCTGAAGAGATCAACCAAATTGAGAATGAGGCTAACCCTCCCAAAGGGATGGTTTCTGTACCCATGGTGGGCGGAGCGTTAGTTGCAGCGTACAACATTCCTGGGGTGGGCCCCGAAATCCGCCTTTCCCGCCTGGCACTGGCGAATATCTTCCTGGGCAAGATCAAGAACTGGAACGATCCCCTGCTGGCTGGCCTTAACCCACAGGTGACTTTCCCGAATTTGCCGATTACCGTCGTGCATCGCTCTGATGGAAGTGGTACCACCGATATCTTCACCACTCACCTCAACGCTATTAGCCCAGAGTGGAAGCAAAAGGTGGGTCGCGGCTCTTCGGTAAACTGGCCAACCGGCGTAGGGGCGCGTGGGAACGAAGGGGTTTCCGAGCAGATCAAGCAAATTTCTGGCTCGATTGGCTACGTGGAATTCGGCTTTGCCAAGCTCAACAACCTGAACATTGCCCGTCTGGAAAACCGGGCAGGCAAGTTTGTAACTCCCAACGTCGAGACGGAGAAAGCGGCGCTGGCCAGAATTCAGCTCGACGAGCGTTTGCTGGGGGTCGATCCGGATCCTATTGGGGAAGACTCTTACCCTATTGTGGGCTACACCTGGATCCTTGCCTACAAGGTTTACCCCAAAGCCGAGACTTCCAAGGCCGTTAAAGAGTTTCTCCGCTACGGCCTTACTGAGGGGCAGGCTTTCGCTGAGCAGTTGGGATATGTCCCTCTGCCGGAAGAAACGCGGCAAAAAGCTCTGGCTGCGCTGGAAGGCATTACCCCGTAAAAACTCTTACCAACCACTTCTGGCTTCAGGCGGATGAATACCTTTTTTTCTGACAGCAGTTCTATGTTTCGGCCTCGGCCGGTTTTCCAGCGCCGGCGCGACCAGGTTTTTATCTGGGCTACGCGGATTGCCGTGTTTTTCTCGGCCTTCCTGCTGCTCTGGATTGCTCTGGAGATTGGCATTCAGTCTTTACCTGCTATAGACAGGTTTGGACTAAGCTTTTTCTGGAACACCACCTGGGATCCGGTCGAGGATATCTATGGGGCCTGGCCACAGATCTACGGCACGCTAGTGACTTCTCTCATCGCTCTGATTGTGGGGGTTCCTTTTAGCTTTGGCATCTCTATTTTTCTGAGCGAGGATTTTCTTCCGAAGTCCTTGCGTCTGGCTCTGATCATTGTGGTTGAGCTGTTGGCGGCTATTCCCAGTGTGGTGTTCGGCATTTGGGGATTGTTTGTCTTCATCCCCTTCTTCCGCCCCGTTCAGATGTTCCTGTACGAGAACTTCAATTGGCTTCCCATTTTCAGCACACCACCGATTGGGCCGGGGATGCTGACGGCAGGGGTTGTCTTGGGGATCATGATCATCCCCATCATCACGGCCATCGCCAGAGAGGTTTTGGTGGCTGTTCCTCCTGAGCTGCGCGCGGCTGCCTATGCGATGGGGGCTACGCGATGGGAAGCCATTTTTGGAGTGGTACTACCGGCTGCGATTGGGGGTATGTTGGGGGCTGTGGTGCTGGGTTTGGGACGCGCCCTGGGCGAGACCATGGCGGTGGCAATGCTGATTGGCAATGCGCGGGGGATTAGAGTCTCGCTTTTGGCCCCTGCCAGCAACATCCCTGCATTGCTGGCCAGCGAGTTTGCAGAAGCAGCCGACGAGCAGATCTCGGCTCTGATGTATGCGGCTTTGATCTTGCTGGTCATTACGCTGGTGGTCAACATCATCGCTGAGCTGATGGTTCGTCGGGTCAAGTTTGCTTTGACGGCTTCTCGGGAGTAGAGGAACATGGCGACACAAGTGGCAGCACAGGCCAATTTGTTCAAACGCAAAGTTAGATCCAAGCGCGTCGTGCTGGACTGGGTGATGACAGGCCTGATCTTTGCTTCCAGCATTTTTGCGATTGTTGTGCTCGCTTCCATCCTTTACTATGTTTTCGTCAATGGCATTGAGCGCTTCAATTGGCAGACCTTAACCCAGCTTCCTCCTCCTCCTGGCGATCAGGTAGGCGGCTTTGGCAACGCTGTGCTGGGAACGATCATTGTGGTATCGATTGCCATTACAATCACTTTCCCTATTGGTCTATTTGCTGCGATCTATCTCTCGGAGTTCGGCCAGAACAGTTCTACAGCATCATCTCTGCGTTTCATTATCAAAGTGCTGACGGGGGTTCCTTCCATCATCGCTGGCGTGTTCGCCTATGGGGTGCTGGTGCTTTCCACCAAGACCTTTTCTGCCCTTTCTGGCGGAGTAGCTCTATCGGTATTGACTTTGCCGATCATCATCCTCTCCTGCGAGGAGGCTCTGCGCTTGGTGCCGGCGGACACTCGGGCTGCCGCCTACGCCTTGGGAGCTTCGCGGGTGCAGACTGTGTTTCGGGTCGTTTTGCCAGCTGCTTTGCCGGTCGTTCTGACGGGAGTGACCTTGGCCATTGCCCGAGCAGCTGGGGAGACTGCACCTCTAATTTTTACTGCTCTGTTCAGCTTTCTATGGCCTGATGGTCTGCTGAAGCCAGTAGCTTCGCTGGCGGTGCTGATCTACAACTTTGCCATTGTTCCCTTCGAGAACCAGCAGAAAATTGCTTGGGGAGGAGCCTTGGCTTTGGTGATTCTGGTTTTGATCACCACGATCAGTTTCCGGCTGCTGCTGAGTCGTCGTCAGGAAACCATTACTATCTGATCTGGTTCTTCTGAGATTTTTGCCTCACTATTCTTCGATTTTGAGTTTGGGTTCTGAAGCAACGTCTACCTCTGGTATTCCTATGCGCCCTCCATTTCCCGGCACTCCTGATTCCTCTAAGAAGTCTGCCAAGTTAACTGTTGAGCTGGAAACGCAAGCAGTCAGTGTTTACTACGGCTCTCATTTGGCGGTGAAGCAGGTTTCTCTGAAGATTCCCAAGAATCACATCACTGCTTTTATTGGCCCTTCCGGCTGCGGCAAGAGTACTTTGCTGCGCTGCTTTAACCGCATGAACGATCTGATCCCGGGGGCGAGAGTAGAGGGATCCGTAATTTTTCACGGGAAAAACATCTACGATCCCGATGTAGATCCTGCTGAAGTGCGGCGGCGAGTTGGCCTGGTGTTCCAAAAGCCCAACCCCTTCCCGAAGTCCATCTACGACAACATTGCCTTTGGGCCACGGGTCAACGGCTACCAAGGAGACTTGGATGAGCTGGTAGAGCGCGCATTGCGTCAGGCCGTCCTCTGGGACGAGGTGAAAGACAAGTTGAAGACGAGCGGCCTCTCCCTTTCGGGGGGACAGCAGCAGCGCCTCTGCATTGCCCGCACCTTGGCCATCCAACCAGAGGTGATCCTGATGGACGAGCCCTGTGCCTCGTTGGATCCAATCTCCACGTTGCGCATTGAGGAGTTGCTCAAGGAACTGGGCCGTCGCTACACGATCATTATCGTTACCCACAACATGCAGCAGGCAGCGCGGGTCTCCGACTTTACCGCCTTCTTCAACACTGAAGTCGACGAAGAGGGGTTTCGCTACGGACGGCTGGTGGAGTTTAACCGCACTGAGAAAATCTTTAACTCTCCCGCCCATCGGGAAACGGAAGAGTACGTGAGCGGACGGTTCGGCTAATCTGCTGTTGGCGATCCCTCAATTCTGGTCAGTTGGGATCCCGCTCGCCTATTCTAATGGGCGGGAAGATCTATGCAAGGTGAGGCACCGGCGAGATGGCCAAGCGGGTGCGTCTGGATAGCTGGTTGGTGGAGCGCGGATATTTTTCCTCACGCCAGCAAGCGCAACGCTCCATTTTGGCAGGAGAAGTCTTTCTAAATGGGGTGCGGGCGGAAAAGCCTGGAACCTGGGTGAGCGGGGATCCAGCGGTGCAAGTCCAGTCTGGGCCTGCTTTTGTCTCACGGGGGGGAGAAAAGCTACAGGGGGCGCTGCAAACTTTTCCTGTTCAGGTGCAGGGTCGTATTTGTTTGGATGCGGGCATTTCCACAGGAGGTTTTACAGACTGCTTGTTGAAACGGGGAGCCCAGCGGGTCTACGGAGTGGATGTGGGCTATGGGCAACTGGCCTGGTCTTTGCGAACGGATGCGCGGGTGATCCTAAAGGAGCGGGCCAACTTGCGCCATCTGCAGCCGGAGGATCTGTACGGAAGCGAGGCACCTCCCCAGAGCTGGCCGGATTTGGCGGTGGTAGACCTGTCTTTTATTTCCCTGACTAAGGTGCTAGCTCCGCTGTGGAACCTGTTGCGTTTCCCACGGGAGGCGCTGTTGCTGGTGAAGCCCCAGTTTGAGGCGGGCCGAGACCAGGTGGGTAAAAAGGGGGTGGTACGGGATCCGGTTGTCCATGCCCGCGTGCTGGAGACGGTGATGCGCTCGGCCGTGGCCCAGGGCTGGCAGGTGCAAGGCTACACGTGGTCGCCCATCACTGGCCCTGCCGGCAATATCGAGTATTGGCTCTGGCTGGCCGAAGGAGAAGGGATCCCTCTCCCCAGCGGCAGTGCGCTACAACAGATGAGCGAGCAAGCAAGAGCAACTTTAGACGCATAACTTGTCAATTTTGTCAATAGGCTAATGTGCTGGGTTGGGGGAGATGAGCCAAAAAATTGAAGAATTGTTTCAGGAAGGGATTCGGCGCTATGAATCCGGGGAAGCGGCCAAGACGTTAATTCCCTCTTTTGAGTCGATCTGTAAGGGATCCCCAAAGGCGGCGGCGGCTTGGACGTGCTTGTCCTGGCTCTACCTTCTGGAGGGGCAGGCGGAAAAAGCTCTGAAGGCCGCCCAGACTGCTGTGAAGTTGGATCCGGTGGATGCCCAGCCCCGTGTGAATCTGACCCTAGCCATGCTGGAGCTGAAAAAAACCGGGGTACGCCAGCAGGTGGAGGCCATTAAGCAAATCTTGGCACGGGATCCCGAGCAGATTGAGGGTGTCAAATCCAACCTGCAAGAGGGAGGGAACCGCCGTCCTGCTTGGCCCCACTTGAGCAAGATTTACAACTGGCTCTTTGAAGAAGATTAAGTGACCCTATTCCTTGTTTTGCAACAAGACTTTAGGAAAATCTAGAGCTTTTTATTTTAATCTACAACTCTTAGCAATGTTCTCATGGAGTTGGTGCTAAACTTCTTGTACCCAATAGCAATATGGGATCCATTTATCGATAGGGGTTAGCTCTCGTCGCTTCTCTTCCCCGGCCTCAGTTGATTGATGAGATTGAACTCCGGGCTGGCGCGAGATGCTTAGCTCGGCGGTGGCTGCACTTCAATTGCAGTGGTGTTGCACTGCCGCCGCTTCCATAGCCACTGAATCGAGTCCCGTTTTCCAACCTCACTTTTTTGACCCCTTTGACTGCAGATGGGAGGAACTTTAAGATGAACCGTCAGACCGTTTGGGTTAAGAGCGATACCCGAAACCACCAAGGCTATTTCATTCCCCAGTGTGAGTATACTTTGGTCGAGGCCGACCAAAACGGCTGGGCGCTGATCTGTGCGGACAATGCCCGCTGCTATTATGTGGATCCCGAACAACTCTGGTTTGAGGCGGGATGAGAACTGTTGCTGCCTATTCAGGGCTGCTTGACTTCGAGGGAGTTCTGTAGAAACGCGGGCTCCCCATCATACATTCTCCCCATGCCGTTGGGCAGGGGTTTTTTCATGGGATGAGGATTGGCCCGTCATGCCTGTACACAGAACGGGCTTTAGGCTGGTACCTTGGGGCTTCTTCGACCGCAACCCGACAATCAATCTAGCGGAGCCGGCCTGATACTCGACTGGAATCTGGTTCAAGTTCAACTTTCAATACAACTTTCAATACAGAGGGTCTGGTCTGTCCCAGGCCCTTTTTGACTGCCACTTAGGGAGATTCCCAGGGTTAACCCCGCTCTCGCATGGCTTCGGCCAGCAGCCGGGCCACTTCTGGTCGAGAAAACTCCGGCGGGGGCACTTCACCGCGGCGCAGCATTTCCCGCACCTTGGTACCTGAGAGGTGAATGCGCTGGTGGGGTTGGCTGGGGCTGGTCTTGGCCGTGGCCATGGTGCCGGTGACGGTGCAATAGAAAGCATGTTCAAACTTCAAGGGAATGATGCCCAGCTCCCCCGGCTGGAACTCATCGAAAATGTGTTGGGCATCGTAGGTACCGTAGTAGTTCCCCACCCCGGCGTGATCCCGCCCCACAATGAAATGGGTACAGCCATAGTTTTTGCGAATGAGAGCATGGAAAATAGCCTCGCGGGGGCCGGCGTAGCGCATCGACGCAGGATTGATGGCCAAGATCACCCGCTCCTTGGGGTAGTACTTTTCGATCAACACCTCGTAGCAGCGCATACGCACATCGGCGGGAATGTCGTCGCTTTTGGTAGCCCCCACCAGCGGGTGCAAAAATAGCCCGTCCACAATTTCCAGGGCACATTTTTGGATGTACTCGTGGGCGCGGTGGATGGGGTTGCGGGTTTGGAAGCCTACAATGGTTCTCCAGCCTCTTTCCCGAAACAGTTGCCGCGATTGGGCCGGATCGATCTGGTAGGCCGGAAAAAGAGGGTGGGGATCCCGCTGCAGGAGGGTGACGGGGCCGGCCAAATAGACGGATCCCTGCTCGTAGAGCACCTTTACCCCTGGATGCTGCTCATCGGTGGTGCGATAAACTTGCCGGGCTTCGCGGGTTTTGTCGTAGGTGAACTTCTCGGTCAGCTCCAGTAGGCCCAGGATCTTGCCCTCGGCACTGGCCAAGGCAATCATTTGCCCCTCTTTCAGACCCGCTGCCACTTCCGAGGAGACCGGCAGGGTGACCGGCAGCGACCAAGCCAAGCCATTGGCCAGGTGCATTGTTTCCAGAACGGCCTGGTAATCTTCCCGCCCCATAAACCCCGTTAGCGGGCTGAAGCCCCCAATGGCGATCATCTCCAGATCCGATTGGGCCCGCTCGTCGAGATAGAGGATGGGGCAATGTTCGGCTTTGGAACGCAGCTCCTGCGCCTGCTCAGGCGGGGCAATGCGGTTGATCAGGGTGCCCCCGTGGGGCGGAATGGCATCACCAGAAGGGAGAGTCGATGGAGATTGGCTCATGGGAAGGGCAGCGGGAACAAAGGTTATCCAATCCAATATCCAACTATCGGATCCCGGATCTCCAGGAAGCAGGGAAAAAAGCACAGGTCGGGCTGAAAACAGGAGGGAGCAGAACAGGTGGAGACCCCATCCAAATCACGCCCTTAGGGATCCCCTCCATCCCGGTTAATCCAACAAATAGGGGGGCATGCTTTCATCGGTGGCTGATACATTGTCGAAGATGGGCCGATTCATGATCTTCTTTTGCGCGTGCAGAGGCGAGGATTGGGGTTTGGGCTGAATGATGGGGGCTTGCTCTTTGGGTTTCCGTAACTCCTGGATGGTTTTGGCCCGCTCGTCCGCAACCGCTTGCAACTGCGCCAGCGCCTTTTGCAATTCGTCCCGATGGGCAGTAACCTGCTGCAATTGAGCTTGCAGGGTAGAGACTTTGTTTTGGTAGTCTTGCAAGAGTTGTTGAGCTTCGGCCAGTTGGCTTTTGAGGGCTGCAATTTCCGGCAATTCTGGGGTTGGTTCTGGGGGAGACTGAGAAGACATCGTTGTCGGCTCCTCGCCTGTGGGAGTAGACTCTGCGGAGGTGGGCTCTGAACTGGTTTTAGCACCGGCCTTGCGCCGAATTCCGCCGGAGCGGCGGGAAGTTTCCCCCGACGAAGGAAAGAGGCTACGGTCAGATCCGGTCACAAGAGCACCTCGCGTTCAACAAACTGTAGCAGCCGCTGACACACCGCCGATCCAGGCCGATAGTCCATCACCGTCAAGCCGTAGTCAAAGGCGATGCGCAAATCGCTGCTATCTGGAATAGTAACGGGTGAAAGCACATCCGCAAAAATCTGTTGCGCTTGCACATACAATTGCCCGGTATGGGATCCCGACCAAATGCCCCCCGGCAGATAGCGGTCGTCCAGCATCGTCAAAACGGCGCGGGCGTGGCTGAGCTGGCCTTTCAGGGCCTCAATGTAGCGCAAGGTTACTTCCGTGCAGGAGAAATCGGCGCGGTTGAGCCGTGTCGGGATCAACACCCGCTGGGCCACCCGCAGGGCATTGGCGGTGAGGGCATTCAGTTCTCCCGGCGTATCGAGAAAGATGAAGTCGTAGTCCTGCAGCAGGGGATCCAGTTGGCGCTGCAACAGATTCTGCCCCATCTCTCCGACAGCAGCCAGTTGGGCCGCCACTTCCGCCATGGTGCTGTGGGAGGGCGCCACATCCACTCCCTTGTCCGTGCAGTAGATCACCTCTTCCAGAGGACGTTGGTGCTGCGGGTGTAAGCTGGCCCAAGCCGTTTCCAGTGCCGCCAGGGATCCGGCCCCTTCCAGGTAAAGGTTGCTGGCGGTGGCCTGGGACGTGAGATCGATGAGCAAAACTCGGTATCCCCGCTGGGCCGTCAACTGAGCCGCGTGGACGCAGAGGGTGGACTTGCCGGTGCCCCCTTTGTTGTTGGTAAAGGCCAGGATGCGCGCCATCAGCTCTCCCTGCATTCTGTCTTGCCAACTTGTTCCCCTTTCTGAGCAGCCCGGCCAGATCCGACAGGACAGTCGTTGAGGTGGCCCCGCAGCAGTCTATGCTATTGGGTGTAGCCTGGTGGAGGACAACCATGCGCGATGTACTGGCGATCATCTTGGGAGGTGGGCGTGGCACCCGACTTTATCCCCTGACCAAGCGCCGCGCCAAACCCGCTGTGCCCCTGGCCGGCAAATACCGCCTTATCGACATCCCGGTCAGCAACTGCATCAACTCCGACATCGAAAAAATCTACGTCCTCACCCAGTTCAACTCTGCCTCTCTGAACCGCCACATCGTCAACACCTACCGCTTGTCTCCCTTTACAGGCGGCTTTGTGGACGTTTTGGCGGCCCAACAAACCCCTGACAATCCCGATTGGTTCCAAGGCACCGCCGATGCTGTCCGCCAATACCTCTGGCTGATGGACTCCTGGAAGCCGCGGGACTTCCTCATCCTATCTGGGGATCACCTCTACCGCATGGACTACCGCCCCTTCATCCAGCATCACCGGCAGGTTGGGGCCGATGTGACGCTGGCGGTGCTCCCCTGTGAAGAAAAAGTGGCCTCGGGTTTTGGCTTGCTCAAGCTTGGCGAGAACGGTTGCATCGTCGATTTCAAGGAAAAGCCAACAGGAGATCTGCTGAAAGCCTGTCAGGTGGACACCCAAGCCCTCGGCCTCAGCCCGGAAGAAGCCAAAGCCAAGCCCTACATCGCCTCCATGGGCATCTATGTATTCAAGCGAGAAGCTCTGATCGAGATGCTCAAAGTCAAGGAGCACACCGACTTTGGCAAAGAGGTGCTGCCGGCAGCCATCGGCAAGTACCATCTGCAAGCCTACCTCTTCCAGGGTTACTGGGAAGACATCGGCACCATCGAGGCTTTTTACCGGGCCAACCTGGCACTGGTGCAGCAGCCCAACCCGCCCTTCAGCTTCTTCGACAGCGAAATGCCCATCTACACCCGCCCGCGCTTTTTGCCCCCCAACAAAATCCTCGACTCCCAGATTGTCAACTCCATGATCGCCGATGGTTGCATCATCAAAAACGCCCAAATTCGCAACTCCATCATCGGCATTCGCAGCCGCTTGGAGGCCAACACCATCATCGAAAACACCCTGGTGATGGGAGCCGATTACTACGAGTCGGTAGAAGAGCGGCAGGCCAGGCTGGAGGAAGGGATCCCACCGGTGGGCATCGGGGCCAACTCTCACATTGTCAACGCCATCGTGGATAAGAATGCCCGCATTGGGCGCAATGTCCGCATCCTCAACAAGGATCACGTCACCGAAGCGCAGCGGGAAGAGGAAGGGATCTGGATCAGCAACGGCATCGTCACCATCATCAAAGACTCGGTGATCCCGGACAACACCATCATTTGAGGGGGAAACAGGCCGGCCCTGGCCGAGAAGGGGGCAGGATGGGGCTGACAGGCCCTTGCGCAGAAACGGCGAGGCTTTTTCTGTTAAGATGGATACCGAGAGCTTTAAAACAAAAGACTGTGAGATCGCTGGAGTGTGTTTAGTAGAATTTCATCCGTTGCCGCTTTGGAAGTTTACGATCCGCAATTGATCTGCCGTTATTACCGCTGGCGCCTGCCCCAAGTGATCGGTCGGGCGCTGGCCATTCTCTGGCCTTTCTTGTGGTTTGTCCTCTGTTTGCGCTGGGATCAACTGTGGGGACACACTGATCGCAATGTGGGACGGCGCTCGGTGCAGTTGCGAAAGCTGCTCACCGACCTGGGGCCAACGTTCATCAAGGTGGGGCAGGCCCTCTCCACCCGCCCCGATCTGGTGCGCAAAGACTACCTAGAAGAACTCACCCAACTGCAAGATCAACTGCCGCCATTTCCTTCCGAGCAAGCATTTGCCCGCATCGAATCCGAGTTGGGCCGTCCGATTGCCGAGATCTTTGCCCAGATCTCTCCAGAGCCGGTGGCTGCTGCCAGTTTGGGCCAGGTTTACAAAGCGCAGTTGCACAGCGGCGAATGGGTGGCGGTGAAGGTGCAGCGACCCCATCTGCGAGAGCAGTTGAGCCTGGATCTGTACCTGATTCGCTGGGCCTCGACATGGCTGGGCCCCTGGCTGCCCTTGAACCTGGGCAGTACTTTGACGGCGGTGGTGGATGAGTTTGGCCGCAAGCTTTTTGAAGAGATCGACTACCTGCACGAAGGGCGAAACTGCGAGCGCTTCGCCGAATACTTCCGCGACGATCCGGATGTGTACGTGCCGCGCATCTTCTGGGCTTACAGCACCCGCCGGGTTCTGACCCTGGAGTGGATCGACGGCATCAAGCTGACGGATGTGGAGCGCATTCGAGCAGCCAACCTGGAGGTGAAACAATTGGTGCGTATCGGGGTGGTTGCTGCCCTCAAGCAATTGCTGGAATACGGCTTTTTCCACGCGGATCCCCATCCGGGCAACCTGTTCGCCCTGGCCGATGGTCGCTTGGCTTACATCGATTTCGGCATGATGGATCAGCTCACCGAGGAAATGAAGGAGTACTTGGTGGATGCTCTGGTTCACCTGGTGGATCGCGACTACAACGCCCTGATCGATGACTTTATTCATCTGGGCTTTTTGCAGTCGGATGTCGGCCGCCAAGAGCTGATCCCCGCCTTGGAAAAGGTGCTGGCAGACGTGCTGACCCAAGAGGTGGTCAACTTTAACTTCAAAACGGCCACAGATCAGTTCTCCGACTTGATGTACCGCTACCCCTTTCAGGTGCCCTCCCACTTTGCTCTGGTGATCCGCTCTTTGGTGACCCAAGAGGGAGTAGCCCTCAGCCTCTATCCCCAGTTCCGCATCGTCGGTGTGGCCTATCCCTATGTGGCCAAGCGCCTGCTGACGGATGAATCGCCGCGTATTCGCCAACGGCTGCTGCAAGTGTTGATCAAGGATGGTAAGTTCCGCTGGAACCGCCTGGAGAACCTGATTCAAATTGCCCGCAGCGATGGGGGATTGGATTGGTTACCCACCGCCCAAACGGGTTTGCGCTACCTGATGTCGGAAGAGGCCCGCGATCTGCGTCGCCAGTTGGTGCTTTCCCTCACAGAAGATGATCGCCTTCACTTTGAGGAGCTGCAGCGTTTGTGGCAGTTGCTCAGCCCTGAACTTTCCCCAGCTTACCTCTGGCAGGCAACGCTGAGATCCCTACCCTCGACCGGCGATCTGCAACACACGCTTGCCGAGTTGAGGGAGCAGGTGCAAGCCCATCTGGAACATCTCAGCCGCTGGCGGCTACCTCAACCTTGGTCGGATTTGCTGGCAGGAGTGGGACAGGAAAGGTAGAACGGAAGAAGATGACTCAAGTTTATTGTTATTGAGCTGGACAAAAGCGTGGCAGATCAGAAAGGTGACTTCATTGCGGGTGTAGTGACTGGCGCCCTGTTGGGAGGGATCATTGGCGGGGTCATTGGGTTTGTGCTTGCCCCTCGACTCAGAAAGGGATCCGCCGAAGGCCAACGCCGGGATCCGGATCGTCTCAACGGCACCTCGGTAGCCCCTGAACGACCGCGCCTCAGTGCTTCGGGTGAGTCGGCCATGTCCAGCGACTGGAGGAAGTGGGAAAATGAGGCAGAACGCATTGCTCAAGCCCGCCGCACTCTAGAGGCCAAGATTGCCGAGTTAAACGAGGCGATTCAGGCCATGCGCACGCAATTGCTCGTCAAGGAAACCTCTTCCAGGGCTGTTGAGGAAAAGCCTTGAGCAGGGGATCCCTGTCCATGCCAAACTAGAGGCGGCAGCGGCTTTCCTCTCTAGGTTCTGCCATCCTCTCTCGGCTGAGTTGCGATCCTGGGCCAGGTCTGCCTCTGGCGAAGGTGCTTCAGCTTAATGGATGTTGAGTTGATCGAGTTGTTTCCCTACTTTTCCCAACCATGATGCTCAGTCACTTGTTGTCTCCTCTCGCTTGGGTGGACGGCCTCTCCCTGGGGTTGGTCTACGGCACTGCCGCGTCTTTGCTGTTCCGCTCCCTTTACCAGTTCATTGTCATTTACAATGCTCTGCTGATCGTGCGGATTTTGCTGAGCTGGTTCCCGCAACTGAACTGGTCTAACCCCATCCTGTCGGTGCTCAGCCAACTCACCGATCCCTATCTCAACCTGTTCCGCGGCATCATCCCCCCCATTGGCGGCTTGGACTTTTCCCCCTGGCTGGCCTTCATTTTGCTCAGTTTTGCCATGCAGGTGGTGGGCCAGTTTGCCTAGCCGCTGTAGCACTGGATTCATCTGGATAGGTCGGGATCCCTTTACGATGGAGAGCTGCTTTTTTCGTTGCCCGCCATGCAGATCCCCGGCGTTGCCCACTACTGGCTGCTGAATGCTCAGGTTCCCCTGTCGGTACTGAAGGAGGCGGTGCCAGGAGCTGTTCCCAACCGCGATAACCTGGTGTTGCTGGATCTGGAAATTGAAGGGGGGCAGATCCGCCAAATCCGGCTGGCAACAGGGATCCCGCCCCAGGGGATCCCCAGCGTGGATCTAAGGCGGGGCCAGGTGTGGCCGTGTTTTGTGGACATCCATACCCACCTGGACAAGGGACATGTGTGGCCGCGCACCCCCAATCCCGATGGCACCTTTGCCGGGGCGAGGCAGGCCGGCCAGGAAGATTGGGCGAAGATGGAGCAAGCCTATGACGGGGATCCGGAGCAGTTTCGGGAGGATCTCTACCGTCGCTTCAGCTTTGGTTTGCGCTGCAGCTATGCCCATGGATCCCAGGCGGTGCGCACCCATCTGGCCTGTGAGAACCCTCAAGTTATGGGGGCCAACTGGGAGGTGTTTGTTCAGCTGCGCCGAGAGTGGGCGGGCAAGCTGGAACTCCAGGCGGTCACGCTTCTGAGCTTGGATACCTTTCTCACCCCTGCAGGGGAAAAGCTGGCGGACAAGGTGGCAGAGCTGGGCGGGATCCTGGGTGGGGTGGCGGCGATGGGGCCGGAACTGGATCGGCAATTGGATCGGGTGTTTGCCCTGGCCAAGGAGCGGGGCTTGGCTCTGGACTTTCATACGGATGAGACGGATGATCCGGGATCCCTCACATTGAGACACGTAGCAGCGGCGGCCTTGCGCAACGATTTTCCCCATCAGGTGGTGTGTGGCCATTGCTGTAGCCTGGCCGTGCAACCGCCGGAGGTGGCCCACAAGACTATGGCCTTGGTCAGAGAGGCGGGAATTGCCGTGGTCAGCCTGCCCATGTGTAACCTATATTTGCAAGCCCGTAACCCCGGCCATACCCCCCGCTGGCGGGGAGTGACGCTGTTGCATGAGCTGAAGGCTTTGGGCGTGCCGGTGATGATAGCCAGCGATAACTGTCGGGATCCCTTCTACGGCTTTGGGGATCACGATGGCTTGGAGGTGTTCCGGGAGGCCACCCGCATTTTGCACCTGGATACCCCCTATGGGGATTGGCCCCAGGCCATCACCACCACCCCTGCCCGCATCATGGGCTTGACCGAGCGAGGGCAAATTGGGGTGGGCTTGCCGGCAGATCTGGTGCTGTTCAAGGGACGTGGCTTTGACGAGCTGCTTTCCCGTCCCCAGCATGACCGGGTGGTGTTGCGTCAGGGGCAGGCCATCGACACGACTCTGCCGGACTACAGCGAGCTGGACGACTTGATGGAGAAGGTGGGGACAGCGCTCAGCTCCGAGAAGTAGAGCGGGGTCACAGTCGTTTCAAGTTAGATTAAGACACTTCCCAATTGCTCCTCTCTCCCTTTGCCTGGAGGTGGTGGTTGTGGCAGCGGCGCGGAACGCTGGGGCGGCACCGTGGAGCATGCCTCTAACCCCCAAAACC
>NZ_JANSHV010000081.1:0-21509 GCF_047461775.1 Synechococcus sp. R6-5 | reverse complement strand
GTTTTGCACCTCGATCAACACCAAGGGAAGGGTGCCGGGGTTTTCCAGGCGGTGCTTGGTGCAGGGGGGAATGTAAGTGGACTCGTTGGAGCTCAGCAGCATCACCTCTTCTCCACGGGTCACTTTCGCTGTGCCCCTGACCACGATCCAGTGCTCGCTGCGGTGGTAGTGCATCTGCAGGCTGAGCCGATGGCCGGGCTTGACCTCGATGCGCTTGATCTTGTACATCGGGCCTTCATCCAAAACCCAGAAGGATCCCCAAGGACGGGTTTCTGCTTGAGAGGGTACCAGCTCAAGCGCTGGAACTGCTGCTTCATTCACGTCCCGCACAGCCTGCAACATAAGATCATGTCCTTGCAAAGTCGTCCCCATCCTCTCTCAGAATCCGAGAACCCCTCATCGACAATCTGGCTGAATTGGCCTACGCCAAAACTCGTAGAAAAAGACTCTCAAGACAGGGAATGCTAGTCTAGCCCTGTGTCCAGTTCCCAGACACGTCAGCCCATCCCCATACTTTTTCTGAAACTTGTTCTCATCAGACAACTCTTAAGGCTTGATTCGCTGTTGAATGAGTTGCCTTCTAACTTCTTGAAGTCGTTAAAGCAACCCATGTTTCTCACCAAGCTCAGGGCTTTCTTGCGGCTCTTCGGGTCTACCGGGATCCTGTTTCTGCTGCTGGCTGGCCTTCTGTGGGGTTTGAAGGAAGGCTGGAGCTGGGTGAGCTTGGAGATGCAGTTTCTTGGCTACAAGGGATCCGTGGCGGCCTTGGGGCCGGATCCGCGCCTGCCCGTTGTGGGCACCACCTTTCCTCCCTTGCTGGTGATGGTCACGGCCATTCTGGGACGATCCCCGCTGTTGTTGCAGACTGTCTTCGGCTCTCTGGTGCTGGGCTGGGTGTGGCGGCAGTTACGCCGTTTGCCGGTGGAGGTGGGATGGTGCTGGCTGTGGGGTTTGTTGATGGTGGTGCAGCCGACTTTGATCTTGATGCTGCTGCGCAGCCCTGTTTGGACAGCCACAGCAGGGTTGGTGGGGGTGAACATGGCCCTGCTGTTTCCCTTGAGTAAAGAGGAGCAGGCCAGGGCAGAGACTGGGGCGGATTCTGGCGAGCTGCCCATTGCGCTACGGCTACTGCTCATTGGGCTGGCGCTGGGGCCTCTGATGGTGCTGCGTTGGGAAAGTGGGTGGCTGCTGCCCTGGGTGGCAGGGGTGCTGCTGTTGGCTTTTCGCAAACAGTCCTGGGGTTTTCGGCTGGCTTCGCTGCTGGTGGCAGGGTTTATCAGCCTGGCCCTGATGTTGAGCTGGCTGTACGTGAACTGGCTGTCGGTAGGGGATCCCTGGGCTTTCACCTACCAGGTGGGCAGCGGTCTGCGGCTGCCGCAATTGCGGGAAGACTTGCAGCAGGCGGGTGGCTGGCGGGGGGTGCTGGAGGCTGGGAAATGGCTGGCGGTGCTGGCCCCTGCCTATCTGCTGTTGGGGCTGGGATCCCTGCTGGGCCGAGGCCCGGGTCGCTGGGTATGGGCTCTGGTCTGGGGGATGCCGCTGGTCATCCTGCTGGCTTCTCTAGGGCAGGGGCTGTTTTTGCGGGAGCTGAGCCGCTTTGGCCTTTTCTGGGTGCCGCTGCCTTTGCTGATGGGCGCCTACTTGTGTCGCGGAGCCGGCCCCGGCTGGGCTAAGCGCCTGTTGATCACTGCCCTCTTGGGGTTGAACTGCCTCACTGCCGGTTATGGGGTGAGCCAAGAGCCGGGTTTCGTCATGCCCCTGGTGGCCGAGGAGCGGGATCTCTGGGAGCGGCTGGTGGCAGGGTTAGTGCCCCTTAGTGGCGAGTTGGAAGCTGCCCAAAACCTGTATGAAGTAACCTCTGCTGGGCAAGCCCTAGAAGACTGGCGGAGGCTGCGGCAGGAAAAGCGCCAGGTTGGGCAGTATCTCTATCGCCACCTGTTGCCCGGACAAAAAGTGCTGGTGGACGACGACATCCACTTTGAGGCTATCTTTTGGGCAAGGGATCCCCGCTCTTTCCTTACTCCTCACCAGTACGAGTTTGCCCTGGCCCTTCAGCATCCCCAGGAAAGGGTGGACTACCTCTTGGTAGCGGGGCTGGCGGATCCCTTGCGGAGCGCCGATCGCATCCTGCAATTTTGGCCTGAGCTCAATTTTGAGGGGCTGCCGGGCTTCAGGGAGGTTTATAGCTCCCCCCAAGTGCGGCTGTGGGCTCGCCAACACCAAGAGGAACCGCAGGAGGAGAGGAGATGAAAAGGAGACGATCCTGGCAGCGGCGACAGGTGCTGCAAGCGGGCGGAGCGCTGCTGGCTGCCTATGGGGTTGCCGGCTGTGGCCAGGAGTTTTTGAGTCAGCAGGGGAGTCGCAGCCCGGAAAATGCCGAGACGGGAAGCATGAACTTGTCAGAGCTGCTGGCCCGCTGGCAGGTGGGCATTGGCGAGGATCCCGGTCGCTTCCTCTGGGAAATCGAGTCGGATCCGCAGGTGGCGGCAGTGGCGCAGGGGTGGGATCCCCATTTCCTGAGCGGCTGGCTGAACAGCTTTGATCACCGCCAGGGGGATCTCTCCTTTTGGCGCAACTGGCACCAGGCCGGGCTTTTGCGGCAGTGGTTTGAGCGGGGCTATACCCTCCACATCATCACCTGGGAAGACGACACCCACCGCCCCTGCGGCGACTACCACATCTCCAAGCAGTTTGTCCAGGATGTAGCCGAATTGGCCGGCTATATCGCTCAAGCCAACCCCCAAGGCCGCCCTACCTATTGGAGCCTGGCCACGGAGTTTTCCTATTGGCGGATCCCAGCAGATACCTACAACGCCGACACTGCTTTCTACTACCAAGCCCTAATGCGCAATGTCCTCACAGCCCGCCAAGCCATCAAGGAGCGGCTGCCGGCAGCCGAAGTAGCCCTGTGCTGGGGGGGCTGGATTGCCACCTTTGACGACCCTTCCCGGGGGGCAGGCCGCAGCATGGTGGAGCCCTTTGCCGAGACCCTGAGCCGGATGGACGGGATCGCCTTCCAGTCGATGCGCCAGCGGCGGCCAGGGGAGTTTAACCCAGAGCTGAACGGCCCGGATCCCGGCAACCCAGAGCAAATCCGCCTCTGTTGCCGCCTGTTTTCCCCTATCCACTCCAACCTGATGTTGGCCCACTACGAGCCCTCCATCAAAGACAAGCACCCCAGTGGCGGACGGGCCGACACCGTCCATACAGACTTTCAGCTCATGAGCCAGCCGGAGTGGCTGCGGGAAGTGTCTCAACTGGGGCTGCGGCACCTGTCCTTGATGCACTACGGCCTGTATAAGGGGGATCCCTTCGGAGCGCTGACCGCCGCTCGCCAATTCCGGGCACAGGTGGGCCTACCGGCTGCCACCTCATAGTTAGCAGTCGTTCCAAAGCCGGTTTTGTCCCGGATCTTGGCCCAGAGCTTAATCCTGGGGATACAATCCCCCTGAAGCTGCCGGGATCCCTGCCATGGAGAAGCTGAGATTTCTAAGGGCAAGCCTGCTGGTGAGTCTGGTGGTCAGCACAATGCCGCCGGAGCTGCCGGCCTGGGCAGGATGCGGTTTTCCCCGCGGTGCCGGCAAGACTTTTTTTTCGCTGCAGCCGGAGGTCTATCGGCCTCGCACCCGCTTTGATCAGGGGGGACGCCTGCAGCCGGCCCTTTCGGAGTACGGAGAAACCCGCCTCAACCTTTTCGCCGAGACTGGCCTTAGCGATCAGCTCACTCTCAACCTCAACACCAGCTACGTTTTCATCGAAAATCGCTTTGCCAGCGGGGCTGACACCGTTACCCAGCGCAACCAGGGCCTGCGGGATCTGGAACTGGGCCTGCGCCATACTTGGGGGAACGGGGATCCCTTCTTCTCGGCTCAGCTAACGGCCTTGATCCCGCCCGGATATGCCACCCAAGACATTCCCCTGCCCTTGGGGTACGGCGTCTTCGGCTATGATCTCAAAGTTGGGGCGGCAGCCAATACCCAGTTGGGATCCCTGCCTGCCTTTTTCGACTCCTGCCTCACGTTCCGGGACTACCTGGGCTATCCCGGCGATCGCCTCAAGGCCAACTTAACCCTTGGGGCCGATTTGACTCCTGAGCTGCAGGCCATCCTGGCTTTGGATGGAGATTTTACCTTGGGCAACGGTGCACCTTTGCTGTTCGGAGATTTGGCGGTTCAGGATCCCGACTACGACAACCTCAAGCTTTCGGGCCAGCTCAACTGGCGGCTGGAGGGAGGGTTAACGCTGGGCTTGGGGGGGTTTCAGTTCCTGGCCGGTCGCAACACCAATGCCGGCGGCGGCTTTACCGGCTATGTGTGGCTAAGTTACTAAAACCCAACAAAATGTTGCAGGACATCCCCTACGGTAACAGGGATCCGCAGGGGCAGATCTAGGATGAGTCTTGGCAAACTACGGCCCGGAGAACGGATCCCATGTCTCGATTTGAGAACCTCATTGCCGCCATCGATGGCAGCGGCCCCACTGAGCAAATGGTGCATACCCTTCTGTCTCTGCCGGCCTTTGCCCAGTGCCACGTGACATTGCTGCATGCGGTGCCTTCCCAGACCTCTGCCGAGGAGATGCGGGCTGCCTGGCAAAAGGGGCAGGAACTGCTGGCCCAAACCCTGCAGACTTTCCCCCCCCGCCCAGGGCTAAAGATCAGCACGCAACTGGTGGAAGGGGATCCCAAAGTGGTGGTGCTGCAGGTGGCCGAGTCCCTGCCCAATCCGCTGATTGTGATGGGATCCCGGGGACGCAACCGCATCCTGGCCATTTTGCAGAACTCGGTGAGCCAATATGTGTTTCAGCTTGCCTCCTGCCCCATGCTGTTGGTGAAAGACGACGCCTACGTCAAATACCCCAGCCATGTCATGGTGGCCCTCAACAACTCCCCCGCTGCCCAGGCCGCCTTTGCCACGGCCCTTGACTTGATCTCCGGCATTCAAGGGGCCCAGATCTTCCTGGCCTCTGTGCAGTTGGATGCCGACAACCCAGGCAGAGATGAGGCCCTAGATCGGGCAATCGACATCCTCAAAAACCGGCAAATCGGCCACCAGGTGTTGACGGCTGTCGGGGATCCGGCTACGGAGATTGTCCGCCTGGCTGAAGAAAGCAAGGCCGATCTGCTGGTGATGGGATCCCCGGATCGCCGGCCCAGCATTGCCCGCAGCATCCCCGACCTGGATCGGCTGCTGGGGCGTTCCATCTCCGACTATGTGCGGGTGCACATCGGCTGCCCAGTGCTGATGGTGCGCTCCGTCCAAGACTAAACAGGACTCAAGAGCGAGGGATCCCTAAGGCAAGATAGAGCGGTGCTCTGTAACTCGGTCGCTCTGCTGCTGGCGATCCGGGCTGACGGCCCAAGCTTCAAAGATCAGCTCGGGGACGCCTGGGGGAATGGTCATGCGGGTTAAAGCTTGCCACTGCCCCTGATCGTCGCGGGAGAAGTCCAGCAACCAGCGGGGGCCATCCACCAACGAGCGGGTGCGGCCATGCTTGACCCAAAACTTGATCCAATAAGGTGGCTGGGAGGCGGCGCCGGCGGCGGAGGCAGGGGCCAAGGCCGGCAAACGCAGCACCACATCGAAATTGTCGCCCGCTCGCAATTGCTCAGGCACCAGCAGTTGTGGCGCCGGGCACACTTCTGGCGGCGGGGGCGAGTTTTTGGTGTCCTTGCTGGTGGCAGGCAGGGCGAATGCAGGCGGAGGTGGGGTGGCCGGGCTCCCTGCTGGGGCTGGCAGGGCGGCATCCTCGCCCATTGGCTCAGCTTGGGGGGGTGAGGGAAGAGGGGAAATCGGCGCCGCAGGCTGGGGGTTAGGTTCGGGTGCGGCCTTAGCAGAGGGCTCTGCCGGCTGAGTCGAGCCGGGATCCCCTCCAGCAGGAGCACTGTGCTGCCAGATGCGCAGCAGCTTTTGCAAGGTTCGTTCGGGAGAGAGCAGGGTTGCGGTCGAGGCAGGACTGGCAGCATCGGCCAGCCTCTCTTCCTCTTGCTGCTGCGGGAGGGGGATCCCTGCGCCAAGAAGTCCTGCCTCTTGGCTGCGACAGCGAATGGAAAAGGGGATGGTCAGGGTCTGAGGCGACGGCTCTGGATCCCACCAGGAGGAGGGAGTAAGGGCCAGTTCTCCCCGTAAAGGACGGGCCCACACTTGGCTGGGCAGGGTGATGGGGATGCTGAACACCGCCGTCCGCGCCCCCGCCGGGAGTTGAATTTGCCGTTGTCCCTGGAAAAGCGGCCTCTCCTCCCCTTCTGGCCAAACCTGTACCCGCAGCTCGCCGCTGCAGCCGATCCGCCCCGTCAACACCAGCACCTCCTCCGGGGATCCCTCCAATTCACTGTGCATTAGGGAAAACAGCTCTGGCGGGATGGCGACCTCTTTTTTCTGGGGGGGCTCAAACCCGGCCTCTTCAGCCACCGGGGCAGGGATCCCTCGTTCCGGCTCCAGAGGGGCAGGCACAACCTGAAAACGGAGACAATTGTCCAACTCGGTTTCACCGAACAGTTCTGCGATCAAGTCGGCATCTCGGCAGTGCAATTCCCAAAACCCAGGGGTGAGGCGGCTGGCAGGCAAAATAATGCCGATCCCTTCATCGTTGGTGCGCACAGAACGGGTTTGGACTTGTGGGGGAGTCGGGGCGGTGTCAGGGCCCTGATTCTGCGACGACAGAGGACGCTGCCGGACTTCCACCGTGATGGTGAAGTGGGGCTGAGGCGAACGGGCAACAATGGTGTAGGTATCTTCTTCCAGAACTGCGCCCTCGGCTGGTACCGGCTGCCAGTCTTCTTGGCCGTCGCGCCGAACCCAAAAATTCAACATGGCTCCATCACCTTAGGTGCTCCGCACTGCTGACCCGAATGGGATGCCAGATACTTAACCAGATCGGCTTGCAAAAGGGTTTGCTGTTGCCCTGTAGGCAGGTGCTTAAGCTGTACCTCTCCGGCTGCAGCTTCCGCATCCCCTAGCACAACAGCCCAAGTTGCGCCGCTGCGGCTGGCCCGTTTGAACTGCTTGCCAAAGGCGCTGCCGCTCAGATCCAGCTCGGTGCAGAAACCAGCTTGGCGCAGCGCTTGAGCGATCCGGAGGGATTGGGCCTCAGCCTTCGCCCCACGGGAGATCACGTAAACCTCGACCGGTGCTGGCGGAGCCTCCCCTTGTTTCTTTTGCAACAGCAGCACCAGCCGCTCCATGCCGACGGCCCAGCCCACCGCTGGGGTAGAAGGTCCGCCCAGCTCTTCCACCAAGCCGTCGTAGCGACCACCCCCACAGACGGTACTCTGGGATCCCAAGTCAGGTGAGACGATCTCAAAGGCGGTGTCGGTGTAGTAGTCCAGGCCCCGCACCAAGTAGGGATCCAACTGGTAGGGAATGTCCAACATCTGCAGGTGATCTTGCACCTGCTCGAAGAAAGCCCGCGATTCTGGGCTGAGGTAATCTGGCAGCTTGGGGGCCCCCTCGGCAATCTCGCGGGTGCGGGGATCCTTGCTGTCTAGAATGCGCAGCGGGTTGCGGGTGAGACGCTCTTGTGAGTCAGGATCCAGCTTCTCCCGCAAGGGAGTGAGGTAGTCCACCAGGGCCTGGCGATAGGCCCGCCGATCCTGCGGATCCCCCAGGGAATTGAGCCGCAAGCTCAGGTTCTCCGCCCCCACCGCTTGCAACAGCTCCCAGGCCAAGGCGATGACTTCCGCATCGGCGCGGGGATCCCGGCTGCCCAGCAGCTCTACCCCCAACTGGTGAAACTGGCGTTGCCGCCCCGCCTGGGGACGCTCATAGCGAAACATCGGCCCACAATACCAGAGGCGTTGCACATCTCCAGCCGTTTGCAGCCCGTGCTGGATGTAGGCCCGCACCACACCTGCTGTGTTCTCTGGGCGCAGGCTCACCTCTTGCTCGCCACGGGTGCTGAAGGAGTACATCTCCTTGCCCACCACGTCGGTGGCACTGCCAATGCTGCGGGCAAAGAGCTCCGTCAACTCCAGGATGGGGGTGCGAATTTCTTGGTAGTTGGCCCGTCCCAGGATCTCTCGGGCGCTGGCTTCCACCTGCTGCCAGAGCCGCACCTCCTGCGGCAGAATATCTCGGGTGCCCCGCACCGCCTGGATCATCTCCATTCTCGTTCTCCCTCCCTGGGGTGGGCCTGGCCGCCTGCTATGCCAATGGCTGTTCTCGTCAAAGGACTCCGTCCCGCTGACGCAAACGGCCTAGTTATTGATTATCGGCGACAACACTCCCCGTCGCTAGCGGAGCCAAATGACCCCGATCCAAGCTCGAGTCCAACCAGGAGTAGGTGGCGGCAATTTGGCTGGTGGCAACAACAGCGGCGGTGGTAGCTCGCAAGATGGTAGGGCCAAGGGAGACGGACACTCCCCCATATTCCTCAGCCTGCCGACGTTCGGCAACCGTCCAGCCCCCTTCTGGGCCAATGGCTATGGCCAAGGCCGGGATCTGCAGCTTTGGCAGGGCTTGCACCAGCGGGGGCGCTTTGTGCCGAGCCACGGCTATACCCCACCAGAAGGACTCCGTCCGAGTAGCGCGAACGGCTTGCAGCTCCGCCAGCCAACTTGTCCAAGGGGTGGGGGGATCGACCTGAGGCCAGCGCAACCGCTCACATTGTTCTGCGGCCTCCCGCACAATTTTTTGCCAGCGTTCCTGCCGCCCAGATCCCGGTTCCAACACGGTGCGCTCTGTCAGCAGGGGGGTAATTCGCGCCACCCCCAGCTCGGTAACCTGGCGGAGCACCTCGTCAAACCCCTGCCCTTTGACCACCGCCAAGCCCAGATGCAAAAAAACGGGCAATTCCCGCGGCAGCGTCTCCACCTCGCCCACAACTCGGGATCCCTGGGCTTGCCAACGGGCCGCCCACAGCTTGCCTGAGCCGTCCAAAACCAAAAAGAGATCCCCTGGCCTGAGGCGGCGTACCCGCTGCAAGTAGTGCTGTTGCAGACCAGTTAAATGGAGAACACCGCTGGGATCCCGCTGCGCCGGGTCAATCGCCAATCGGGGCAAAGCGCTCAGGTCATGCGTGCGTTCAGACAACACCATTCCCCCCGTCGCCAGAGGGCTGCCACCACCCATTCGTTGGCCTCCAGCATCTCCGCCACCAACTTGGCCTGCTCGATGAGGATGCCGCTGAGGATCAGCCATCCCCCCTCCTTCACCACCAGCCGAAACTCCGGGATCATATCCAGGATCACATCTGCCAGGATGTTGCACACCAGCCCATCCACCATTTCGGGAATCTGCTCCAGGCTGCCCTGAGCGACCACAATGCGATCCGTCAGGCCGTTGAGATCGCGGTTTTGCATCGTGGCTTGCACCGCCAGGGGGTCGATGTCCACCGCAAATACCCGCTTCGCCCCCAGCAGGGCCGCCGCCAACGACAGAATCCCGGATCCACAGCCCACATCGGCCACAGTCACTCCCTCGGCACCCCCGCCGCCCTCCAGGCGCATCTCCAGCGACTCCAGACAGAGCTGCGTGGTGGGGTGAGTGCCCGTGCCGAAGGCCATACCGGGATCCAGCTGCAACAGGTGACGACCGGGGTGAGAGGGCGGCTCCAGCCAGGCCGGACAAATGAGCAACTTGTCCCCGACCCATTGGGGCTGCCAGTGCTGCTTCCAACTGCTGCTCCAATCTTCCGCCTCTATGCGTTCCCAGCGCAGCTTCGGAACCCGCTGACCGGCAATGAGGGCATCCTGCTGCAGGCGCAGGGAGAGGGCTGCCAAATCCAGGAGGCTGACGTGAGGCCAAGGCAAATAGGCGTGAATGCAAATCTGATCTTCGCCATAGGCTTGGCTGGTCATGCCCCGACAGCCAAAATTCTCCAGCCGCCAAAAGATCAGGTCTTCTTGGGCAGGGGAGGCGATGAGACTGAGATCCCACCAAGCACCAGCGGGGTCCAGCGCTTGTGCGGGCGAAAACGGAGTGGGATTGGCAACAGTTCTGCTCACAGGGATCCCTTCACAAACCTAGGGAAAAACCAAAGTGATGGCCAACAAGATAGCGCTTCATGTCACCCAGCCGGCCAGCACTCAATGCGGCACTTTATATCAAAAATTGCAGCACTCTACTCAATCCATAGTTTAGGCTTTAAGAGCCTACTCCAGCTATCCCGGCTATCCTAGGATTTGAAGGCTTACGCCGTCGGTTCAGCAGCGAAAAAAGGGGGGGAGCCCCCCCAATTGGGGGATGACCCTCAGCGGCTCTTTGGATGACCAGCTCAGCCCTGTGAGATAGATTAAGTCCAAAAGCATTGAACAAGAATTGGATGCAGCGTTGACATTCGTTCCGAGCCTCAGTGATTTTGCGGATAGATGGGGTTTGGCTAGGGCGTACTGAGCAACGATGTAAGGATGAAGAAAGAGCAATGCAGGTGGCGAGGTCGATGTCAACTGATGAGCAATCAGCACAGCAGGGCACTCCCCAGCCCAAGGTGGCTTCTCTAGGAGTTGCCGGGGATCGGGAAGCGCGGAAGAGGGCTGCCCATGAAGATCTTCAGCCGCTCAAAGTCAGCACCCGCAAGGACTCCGTGCCGCTGACGCGATCCGCTCTGATGCGGCGTTTTAACCAGAGCTTTCCGCCTTTTTACAGCCAGTTTGTCAGCAGCGAGGTACAGGCCCAAAATCTGCGCTTGGCCTACGCCCTCTACCAAACCCGCAAGGCGGTGGTACAGATGCAGGACGAAGGTCGCAAGACGGTGGTCTGTCTGGCCTACCGCAACCGACCTTCTCTGCTCAGCGATCTGTTTGGGGTGTTCACTGCTTTTAATCTCTCGGTGCATGGCATTCATCTCTATGGGCAGATCTACTCACCGCACCTGGTGTTTATCCGCACCATCGTCTCCCGCGATGGCCACAGCCTATCTTCCCAAACCAAGCTCAGCCTAGAACGGGCCATTCACGAATGCCTGGCAGGTGTGTTTCGCGTTCATGAAACCTTGGCGCTGGAGTTTGATCTCAAGGCCGGACTAAAAGACGTGCAGGTTTCTTTTTATTTTGACCCGGTGTTTCATTTGCCCACACTTTTGGTGGATGTGGACAACCAGCCGGGCGCGTTTTACCGGGTGATGACGGCCCTCGCGCAGGAGGATTTGACCGTTGTTAACCTCAACTTGATGCTCCGCCGCAAGCAGACGCGCTTTATTTTCTACTTGCTGGGGCCGGATTCAACTCCAACCATGCCGGAGTTCTTAGGGCAAAAATTGGCGTTGAGCATCCAGCAGCGGCTGCAAGGGGATCCCGTCTAGATCTGCATAGGACTGGGAGGCAAATCGAAAAGGACGGTGTTCATGTAGCGCTCTGCCCAGGCGGGGCCAAAAGCTTTTTCCAAAACGCGGCGGGTGCGGTCGTTCTGCTGTTGCTGGCTGCAATAGCGCTGCTGCCCCTGGTAGTGGGCCAAAATCTGGCCGGGATCCGTCTGCGGGGGAATCTGTTGCGCCAACCGACAGTGAATTTCCAAGTAACGGCAGGCAAAGTGCAAAAAGCGGTCGGCCTCTGCTTCGTCGGCAGGACGGACGAACAGGCAGTAGGGAGAAAAAATCGTGCCCCACTCCGGCAACCGGCGCCGGTGTTGGAAAGGGACGAGATGGGATCCCAACGCTTCCAGCTCTTGGATATAGAGATCGGGCAAGCTGGGGGTCACCGGCGAGAGATCGACAATGGCGGCGCTCACCTGTCCGCGACCGACCACAATGTCGCAACCGAACAGCGGCAGCGGGTACTGCGGCTGCGGAAACATAACGCAATGGAGAATGTCCAGGCTTTGCCCGGCCTGGGCCAGCTCCAGGTGCAGTTTGCGAAAGGGATCCCCTTGGTAGCAGCGGTTTTCAATTTGCAATTTCTCACCCTCTAGGCGGCCTTCCACGTAGCCCAGATCTTCAGGCAGAGGATAGGGGGCTAGGGTGAGGGTAGATCCCCAAACGTTCAGGATTGCCTCAGATAAGCCCTGAATGAGCGGATGCAGTTGGGCAGAGAGAGCAGGAGCGGTGAACATAAGACTCTAGAAGAAAGGCCAAGAACCCCATCCAACCTTGACCTTGGCTCCATGCCAAAGTGTTATGGGGGAACCGCACCGCTGATGCGAAGGGCTTGGGTGGGATCCCCAAAAATCCCAGAGGCCCTAGCTGGGCAAGGCGTTCTAAAACTGTATGCCTGAAGACGGAAGGGGTGGGATTCGAACCCACGGTGACCTTGCAGTCACAACGCTTTTCGAGAGCGTCACAATCAACCACTCTGTCACCCTTCCAGTCAGCTGTGGGGCTTTACCATCTTAACGGCAAACCGAGTCTCCTGCTTCTTCCCAGCCTCAAAGCCAAGCTTGTCTCCTCCCGCGGGATGCGGTTGATGGGAAAGTGCTCCGCACCGCTGGCGGGAACGCCCAGATGAGATCATAGGGATATGGCTGCTCTATCCATTCACCACTTTCGCCAGGCCAAACAGGCGGGTCAACCTTTGGTGGCCCTCACGGCTGCCGACTACGCCACCGCTCAGATTTTGGATCAGGCTGGGATCGACTTGATCCTGGTGGGCGACAGCTTGGCCATGACCCACTTGGGGTATACCAGCACCCTGCCCCTGACGCTGGAACAGATGCTCCATCACGCCCAGGCGGTGCGCCGCGGGGTAGAACGGGCCTTTTTGGTGGCCGACTTGCCCTTCTTGACTTATCAAGTCCACAAAGAACAAGCTCTCCTCTCAGCAGGGCGGTTGATGAAGGAGGCAGGAGTCAACGGGGTCAAGCTGGAAGGGGGTTACCCCGACATGGTGGAAACGGTGGCCTTTCTGGTGCAGCGGGGGATCCCGGTTTTGGGTCACATCGGCCTCACTCCGCAGGCCAAACATCAACTGGGGGGCTATCGCCAGCAGGGAAAAACCACTCCGGAGGCGGAGCGTCTGCGGCAAGAAGCCCTCAGCCTGGAGCAAGCAGGAGCATTTGCCCTGGTTTTGGAGCACATGCCGGCGGAATTGGCTGCCCAAATCTCGGCCCAGGTGGGGATCCCAACCTTGGGCATTGGGGCCGGGCCGGCTTGCGATGGGCAGATTTTGGTCACCCACGACCTGCTGGGGCTGAGCGAGCGGCTCCCCCCTTTTGCCAAGGCCTATACCAATTTGAGACAGGCGATCCGAGAAGCGGTGGAAGCTTTCGCCGACGATGTTCGCCAAAAAGTATTTCCCCCCCGCTGAAGGGATCCCTTACCCATTCAAAGCTTGGGCAGAGGTGCTATGCCTACGGCACCTCATACTGCTACCTACTGCTACGCAATGCTTATGGGAACGGGAACCGCACCGCTTTCTCAAGGCTGGGCAAGGATAGGGCGACCTCAGGGATCCCTGAGCAGCACCGTCCCGGTCACCGCAGCACTTTGACCCAACCGGTCGAAGACCCGCAAGCTGAGCAGGTAGGAGCCGGGCACCAAGCTCAGGGGAGGGCGAATGCGGAAGCGGGTTGTACAGAACACCTCTCCAGACACACAATTCACCTGGGCTGCCGATAGCGTCTGCACCTCGATCCCTGACCACGACACCTGAAACGCCAGCTCCGCCGGGATCCGGCCCGGCACCGATACCGAAACCCCCAGCTCCAAAAAGCCGTTCCGATGTACCACAGAAGGAATATCGCTGCTGGTGATCAAAGGCGGCGGTGGAGTACTGGCCGTCAGCGCATCGGCACCACAACCGACCAAGGCCACACCCAGCAGGCCCAGCACCCATCCCCAAGGTTTGGATCCCAGCTTCATCACAGGGTTCATCTGAAAACTCACCTTCTCAGTATAGAGGGTGGGGATAACAGGCTTAGCGTCCTTTTCGAGAAAAACTAAAAATTCACGCCACATATAGTGGCAAGCTGGATTTTTGCCCAAACCATCTGCTACAGTAAGGCCCATAACCTGTCGAGCAGCCTGGATATGGAAGGGGAAGAGGAGCTAAAAGCCTTGCGGGCGCGGGTGCGCAACCTAGAGCGATCCCTCGCCGAATCGGAAGCGCTGTCATTGCAGCAGATTGAGTGCATCCATCGCCTGGAACATCAACTGCTGGAAGCACAGGCCCAGATTCAAGAGCGGGATCAAGCTTTGCAAGCGTGTCAAGAGGAGAAAGCGCGGCTGGCCCAGCGCCCTACCCCAGAGGCTTTTCAGCTTCAGCAACAGCACATCGAAGAACTGCAGAATCTCCTGTGGGAAATGGAGCGCCGTCCAACGCTGGAGCACTACCACATTCTGCAGCAGCAGTTGCAAACCAGTCAGACGGAAATTGAAACCCTCAAGGCGGAATTGCAGCGGCGCGTCGATCCGGCCCGATTTTACCAACTGCAGCAGGAGCTCCTGGAGCTGAAACAGCAGGCCAACCAATTGGGAGAATACGCCGTCAAGTTGCCGCAGGTGCAGCTTTTGCAAGCCCAACTGCAGCTCCGTGTACAGCAGCTAGAGGAGGAAAAAGCACAATTGCAAGCGCAAATCCAAGAGTTGGCTGCTCGACCTTCTGCACAAGAACTGGAAACCCTACGGGCGGAGCTAGAGGCTGCCCACCGCCAAGCGGAAGCCGAATGGCAGCGTTTGAAGACCCATCTGGAAACCGAAAAGGCACACATGGAAGCTGACCTGAACACCGCCCGGCAACGTATTCGCGAGCTGGAAGAGCGTCCTACCCCAGAGCAATGGGCACGCTTGCAGGCGGAGCTGGATCATCTGCGCCAACAGGCCTCTTTTGCCAAGGCCGAGCGGGCCACCTTGCTGGAAGAGCTGCAGCAGAGTCAGCGGCAGCAGGCCGAGCAAGCCCAACAGATTGCCAAGCTGGAAGCGGAAGCAGCCCAGGCCGCCCACCTCAGGGAAACAGAGTCCTCACAGGCGCAGCGAATCCTTGCCCTGGAGGAGCAGGTGCAGGCTTTGACCCGCGAGCTTGGTGCTTTGCGAGCCGAGCGGGATCAGCTCATGCAAGAGTTGGCCCAGCGTCCCACCCTTGCCCAGTGGCAGGAAGTTCAGCAGCAGGTGCAGGACACCCGAGAAAGCCTGGAAGCAGCCCGGCGGGGGCGAGAACTGGCCGAGGCCCATCATCTGGTCAGCCAAAAGCAAATCGAGAAGTTGCAGCAGCAGGTGATGGCTTTGAAAACCGAGTGTGTGCAGGCCCACGCCTACGCGCAAACCCAAGAAAAGGAAGTGGCCCTGCTGCAGCAGCGCAATCAAGAACTGGAAGAGCAACTGGCCACACTGCGTCAGTCGGCCTCCGCTTCCCCTCAGCCAGCGGTTGTCGAGCCCAGGTCGAATCATCGGGCCCAGGAACGGATTCCTGCCGCGGCTGACGAGTCTGCTCCTTCCCCGGCCACCACCTGGAGAACACCCACCCCAGGGATCCCGCCGCTCACCCTGGACGAGCGGGAAGAAAGTGCCCCGCTCGGCTGGCGCCAACGGACAGAAAGGCTCCTGAAACGCTCCGCTTTGGCCGCTTCACGGGCAGGAGGGGAAACGGGCAGTCGCAACCGGATTGAGTTGCCGACTTTTGTGCAGCGGCGGCCCTACTGAGCGCTCCATTCTCGGGGATCCAACCGTTCTCCAGCTTGAAAACGAGGCCAAGCCCAGCGCAACAGGGCTCCCAGCTGGGCATGAAACCGCTCTGGGGCAAATTGCAGAGCATGGGCCCGAATCCGCTGCGGATCCCATTCCTGTCGATCCGCCTGCCGCAGCCCTTCCACCAGCGCTTCCACACTGGCCTCGGGAATGAGGATGCCGGTTTGGCCGTGGATGACCGTCTCTTGGGCACCTCCCCGGTTGAGGGCAACCACGGGGCGGCCGCAGGCCTGGGCCTCCACTGCCACTAGGCCAAAATCCTCCTCCCAGGGGAACAGCAGCAGCCGGCAATTGGCTAGCAGTTCCCGGAAACGATCGGGGGGCTGATGGGGCAAAAACTCCACCTGCGGCCCCGCCAGTCGCTTGAGCCGAGCCAGCTCCGGCCCTTCGCCCACAACCAGCAGCCGACGACCCAGCCGTTCACAGGCGGCAATCGCCAGATCCACCCGTTTGTAGGGCACCAGTCGGCCTGCCACCAGGTCATAATCGGCGCTGGGATCCGCCACCGGCTCCAACCCCTGCAGCGGAACGGGCGGATAAATGACCACAGCCTCGCGGCGGTAGAGCTTGGCAATGCGGCGGCGAATGTGCTGGGAGTTGGCGATCAACAGATCTGGACGTTGAGCTGCCAGAAAATCCCACTGGCGCAGGCGGTGCAGCAGCCATTGGCTAATTGTGCGAATGGGCCCGATTCCCCCCAACCCTTCTCGCTGCAGATACAGCTCCCGGTTCTCCCACAGGTAACGGGTGGGGCTGTGGATATAGCTCAGGTGCAGGGTAGAGGCTCCCGTCAGGATCCCTTTGGCAAAGGCGTGGCTGCTGGAGATCACACAGTCATAGCCGGAGAGGTCGAAGCTCTCATAGGCCAACGGCATCCAGGGCAGCAGATACTTGAGGCGGGCATGGTAATCAGGGCGCAGCACCCCCAGCCACTTGGCCCAGCCTTGCAAAAAGGAGGTGTGAATTGTCAGCTCCTGCCAGCTCGGCGGCAGGGTGTGAGCGGAGAAGAGACTGACGTAAAGGGGGGCCTGGGGGGCAAAGGCCACCAGCTCCTGCAAAACCTTTTCCGATCCCCCCGGCCAGATCAGGTACTCGTGCACCAGGGCCAGGCGCTCAGGCCAAGCGGGATCCCGGCTGGGAAGAGTGGGGACAGCCACAGGAAGGGATCCCCAAGGCTCAGGCACTGTCAGGACTTGGCAGAGCGGCGCTTTTTGCCAATTGGGCCGCTCACCTGCTTGGCTTTCTCGTCGATCCGCTCATTGATGTAGTTGTAGATCTCGCGGAAGCGAGGCAGGGCCCGCATCTCCAAGCGACTGCCGTCCTTGAGGGTGAGCACCATGTCTCCCCACACGCCCAAGCCACGGGGCACCATAACCACCTTGGCAATCTCGCCGTAGATTACATCTGAGCGCTCCTTGCCGCCCCATCCTCCAATCACGGTGATGCGACGATTGGTAATCCGATAGTGTACCCACAGCTTACGCACCAGTGCCCCCACAAACAGAGGCAAGCCGACAAGTGTAGCCCCAATGAAGGAGTTCAACACCAAATCGCCACTGTGGGGGCCGCCCTCAAAAAAAACCTCCTCTTGCACCGCCATGCCGAGCACCACCCAGTTGTTCAGAGGGTTACCGTTAACGATCTTAAACGATTTCTCAGCTTTCCCCAACTGGGGCTAACGGCAGGTTCGGGATTGGGTCAGCCTTCGGACGGCTTGTAGGGAACGGCAGGTGGCCAAGACCAGGTAAACAAACAACACCATCACCACCACCGCCACCGCTGCGGCTCCGGCATTACCCAGCCAGCCCCACCCTTCCAGCCCCGTCAGGGCCACCAAAGCCCAAGAAGCCGGGTGCAGCATTCCCCCCAACAGGAGAATTTGCGAGAGCATTTGCCCAGCCGTAAAGCGGGATCCCAGCACCACCAGGGCCAGTCCGCCGCCGATGTTGATCAACCCCATGTTGCCCAAAAAGGCGTAGCAAATGTGCCAGGCGTACTTTTGTTTGGGCACCTCCTGCCAGAGGAGGGGCTCGGCAGGGATCCCCGAAGCCTCCTGGGGGGCGAGCGGCAACGGCTGAACTTGGCTGAGGATCCAGCCGAGGACAATGGCGGCAACCAGCATCGCTACGCCCGCCTTCACGTTCAGCTTGCCGGGGATGGTTAGCTCGGGGTGGGCCAACATCGCAGATCCTCCTGCAACCCGTCCTAGCCTATCCTGTCTTTGCCCCAAATTGGCCAACAGCCTCAATCCCTTGGATAGAGCAGTGTGCCGCAGCGCTTGCAGAATTGGGCATCCCCATCGTGCTGGGAGAGGCCACAGCCTGGGCAGGCCCACTGTACCGAGTTGCCGCTTTTTACCAGTTGCTTGATCAACTCCCCCACTTGCCAAGGGATCAGGGCTATGCCCGTCAAGATCATCAACACTGTCAGCAGCCGGCCCAGCTCAGAAGTGGGGGTGAGATCCCCAAACCCCACCGTGGTCATGGTAACGACGGAAAAGTAGAAAGCATCCAAAAAGGTGGCAAAAGCGCCAGGATTCACTGGATGTTCTACCTGGTAGATCAGCCCAGAGTAGACGAAAACAATGGCAAAGAGGGTGAAGAAAATGCGCAGCAAAATGCGGCTATCGGCGGAGATCACTTGCCCAAACAGGGTTTTGCCCTCCACCAAGCGCAGCAGCCGCAGGATGCGAAACCAGCGCAAGAGGCGGATGAAGCGAATATCGGTTAGCCCGGCAAAAAAGGGCAAAATGGCCAGCAAATCGATGAGTGAATAGAGGCTGAAGACGTAGCGCAGCTTTTGCGGGGCCGCCGCCAGGCGGAGCAGATATTCCACCACAAACAGGCCGAGAATGAGGCGATCCACCCGCTCCAGCCCAAGACGCACCTCAGGGGGAACGGGATAGGTTTCCACCACAAAGAAGGTGGACGAACAGAAAACCAGCGCCGCCACCAGCAAGTTCACCCAGCGGCTTTCCGGAGTGTCTTGATCCCCCCAATAGCGCTGGAGGATCCCAGAATGGGCAAGATCGAGATCAGCTTGGGTGGGGAGAGTGGTCACAAACGGGATCCAGCTGGGAAGATATCGAGAGAGTTTCCTTTCAACGCCCATCAGGCGCATACTAACTAAGCTAATGGAAACTAGCTCACAGAGCGAACTTCCCCTAAGCAAACGTCCAGGCTTTGGGTGTTAATTAGGTGTTGAGTCGATGTTGCCTCCTATCGTACTGGCCTCGCAATCCCCTGCCCGCCGCCAATTGTTAAAGGCTGCCGGGATCCCCCATCGCGTTCAACCCAGCTACTTCGACGAAAGCCAAATCCAGAGCTCTAATCCGGTGGAGCTGGTGCAGAAGCTGGCCTCGGCGAAAGCCGAAGTGGTGGCGGCCCAGCAACGGGAGCCCGTCTTGGTTGTGGGGGCCGACTCTGTGCTCTACCTAAATGGCGAGATCCTAGGTAAGCCGCCCAATGCCCTAGAGGCGGAACGGCGCTTGCGGCAAATGCGGGGCGAAGTGGGAGAGCTCTACACAGGCCATGCCTTGATTGACACGAAGCAGAACCGCCGCCTCACCCACTATGCGGTGACGCGGGTGTTTTTTGCCAAGCCCAGCGACGAGGAAATCCGCGCCTATGTGGCCACCGGTGAGCCGCTCAATTGTGCTGGCTGTTTTGCCATCGATGGCCGCGGCAGCCTGTTTGTGGAGCGGATCGAGGGGTGCCCCGGCAATGTTATCGGGCTGAGCTTGCCCCTGCTGCGGCGCATGATCCAGGAGTTGGGCTATTCCCTCACCGATGCTTGGAGCTAGCCGTCGAGGTGTTGCTTGAGCAGGTCGTTGGCCAGCTTTGGATCCGCCCGTCCCTGGGTTTTTTTCATCAATTGCCCGACAAAGTAGCCGAAGAGCTTGGTTTTGCCCCCCCGATACTGCTCCAGTTGCTCTGGATTCTCCGCCAACACCTCAGCGATTATCTGCTCCAGAAGATTGCTATCCGAGATTTGGGTCATGCCTTTGGCTTCCACCAGGGCGCGGGCCGATCCCCCTTTTTCCAGCAGTTCCGGCAGGATCTCCTTGGCGATTTTGCTGGAGATGGTGCCCTGCTCGATGAGGCCAATCAGCTCGGCCAGGGTTTCCGGCTCCAGGGCAATGTCGGGATAGTCCAGCTTGTGGGTGTTGAGGTAGCTGGCAATGTCGCTCATCATCCAGTTAGCGGCTGCCTTCGGATCGGCCCCGGCGGCGATCACGGCTTCAAAGTACTCGGCAGTATTGCGCTCGTCGCTGAGGTAGCGGGCATCGTACACCGAGAGGCCGTACACCTCCTGATAACGTCGCCGCTTCACACCGGGCAATTCCGGCAGCTCTGCCTGCCAGCGGGTTTTCTGCGCTTCGGTAACGCGAATGGGCGGCAGATCCGGCTCCGGGAAATAGCGATAGTCGCTGGATCCCTCTTTCTTGCGCATGCTGATGGTGCGCTGGCTGTTTTCTTCCCAAAGGCGGGTCTCTTGCACGATCCGCTCGCCCGCCTCCACAACCTTGACCTGGCGGTTGAATTCGTACTCGATGGCCCGTTGGATGGCGTTGAAGGAGTTCATGTTTTTAATTTCCACCTTCGTGCCAAAGGTCTGGGATCCCAGCGGACGCACCGAGATGTTCACATCACAGCGCAGGGATCCCTCCTGCAGGTTGCCATCGCACAGCCCGGCATAGCGCAGGATGCGGCGCAGCTCTTGCACATACTCGGCTGCCTCTTCCCCGCTGCGGATGTCCGGCTCGCTGACGATCTCGATGAGGGGAACCCCCGCCCGGTTGAAATCCACCAAAGAATAGCTGGATCCCGATAGGCGATCGCTGCCAGCATGTACCAGTTTGCCCGCGTCTTCTTCCATGTGCAGACGGGTGATGCCGATGCGCTTGGTGCGACCGTCGCTGAGCTGGATCTCGATCCAGCCGTGGGTGGCAATTGGCAGGTCGTATTGCGAGATTTGGTAGTTTTTGGGCAAGTCGGGGTAAAAGTATTGCTTGCGGTCGAACTTGCTGTAGGGGGCAATGGTGCAATTCAAGGCCAAACCGGCTTTGACCGCGTACTCCAGCACCTTTTCGTTCAACACCGGCAGGGTGCCGGGCAAGCCCATACAAATCGGGTCGATATTCGTGTTGGGGGGAGCGCCAAATGCCGTCGCGCTGCTGGAAAAGATCTTGGAGCGGGTGCTGAGCTGGCAGTGAACTTCCAACCCGATCACAGCTTCATATTGCACTTTGGCGGGGGCAGCAACAGTCATGGGATAGGAAAAACTGGCGGTGTAACCATTCTAGTGCGACCTTGGGGGATCCCAGCTCACAGACAGTTTCTGGGGACGGCAGCCCAGAACCCAGGACGAGGCCGGAGCAGCCCAGCTTGAAGCAGATCCTCAGAACAGCGAAACTTCCTCAAACGGTAGGGCGAATCTCAAAAGTGGGTAGACCTTCCGGCGGCTCGGAACGTTGCTCAATGGCCTCCACAACCGAACCGGGGCTGCCCTGTTGGCACCAGCGCAGCATGGCCTCCACCGCAGCAGGGGATCCTTCAAAAACAGCCTCGACGCGACCATCCCGCAAGTTGCGCACCCAGCCGCCAACACCGGCATTGCGGGCCATGGCTTCGGTGTGGGCGCGAAACCCCACCCCCTGAACCCGCCCCCGTACCCAGACGTGAACGCGAACCCTGTCACTCATGCCGACGGGGATCCCTCCGTTGTGCTGCAGGGTTCTGGCGACTCGGTCGGCTCCTCCGGAGTCTCTGAGGTCTGCCGATCCAGCCACCCCACAAGAACGTTGACCAGGGCAACCAAGCCTAGGAGCCCCAGCGAGATCCCACAGGCATACCCAATCGCTTGCCACAGCACGGAAGACATGAACCCAACCTCACGAACGCTTGTGCAGAGGATCCCACCCTTCATGCACCGTGACATCCTCCCGGCGCTCGTCCTAC
>NZ_JANSHV010000080.1:0-4789 GCF_047461775.1 Synechococcus sp. R6-5 | reverse complement strand
CGTTCGCGATAGCGGGCCGTAGGCCTTAAAAACGCACCCATTTGCCCCAAACGGGTTGAAAAGTTTCCCCTGCATCCGGCTCCGGGCTGGGCAACCCTGCGGGTTAACTTCGCAGTAAGATTTGCAATGAGGCTAAAATTAAGTAAACTTCCAGTCGTAAAGCTTCGGCTCTTTGTTAGCACATTTAACAAAACGTTTTATCCGCAGTTTGGGCTGCAACCGGCTATGGCTCGCATACTCATTATTGAGGACGACCCTTCGATTCTGGATATCCTGCGCATCAATCTGGAGTTGGCGGGCTACGAGGTTGTGAAGGCCACCGATGGGGTGCGCGGACAAGCACTGGCTCTGCAAGTTCTCCCCGATCTGATCATCCTCGACCTGATGCTGCCCCAGGTAGATGGCCTGACCGTTTGTCAGCGCTTGCGGCGGGAGGAGCGCACCAGCGAGATCCCGATTTTGATGCTCACCGCCCTCGGCCAAACCCAGGACAAGATCGAGGGCTTTAATGCCGGTGCCGACGACTACCTGACCAAGCCTTTTGAGGTGCAGGAGCTGCTGGTGCGGGTGCGGGCCCTGCTGCGTCGCTCAGACCGGATCCCACAGGCGGCCAAGCATGGGGAGATCCTCACCTATGGCCCTCTCACGCTGGTGCCGGAGCGCTTTGAGGCGTTGTGGTTCGGCAAAACGATCAAGCTCACCCACCTGGAGTTTGACCTGCTCCACTGTCTGATGCAGCGACATGGGCAGACCGTTTCCCCCAGCGAAATCCTGCAGGAGGTGTGGGGCTACGAGCCCGACGACGACATCGAGACCATCCGTGTTCACATCCGCCACCTGCGCACCAAGCTGGAGCCGGATCCCCGCCACCCCCAGTACATCAAAACCGTCTATGGGGCGGGCTACTGTCTGGAGTTGCCCAACATTGCCGATCCCAGCCCACTGCAGCCAGAGCTGGCGAAAGATTCCCACAAATAATGATTCTTTCATGATTCTTGAGGATGCTGCTCACGCAACTGCTAATCTAGGGGATGCCCTGCTGCAGATTGCGCTCTGAGATCTATGCCTGGTGCCATTCGGTATTTGATGTGCCCACCCGATCACTACGAGGTGGACTATGTGATCAACCCCTGGATGGTGGGGAATGTTCACCGCTCTTCGCGAGAACGGGCGCTGCAGCAGTGGCAGGCTCTTTATCGGCATCTCTCGCAGCAGGCGGAGGTGAAGCTGATCCAGCCGGTGCCGGGATGGCCGGATATGGTGTTTACGGCGAATGCTGGGCTCATCCTGGGATCCAAGGTGGTGCTGAGCCGTTTTTATCACCCAGAGCGGCAGGGGGAACAGCCCCATTTCAAGGCTTGGTTTGAGGAACAGGGCTACACCGTCTATGAGCTGCCGCCAGCCCTGGCTTTTGAGGGGGCGGGAGATGCTCTGTTGGATCGGGCAGGGCGCTGGCTGTGGGCGGGCTACGGCTTTCGCTCCATGTTGGAGTCTCACCCCTACTTGGCCAAGTGGCTGGGGATCGAGGTGTTGTCTTTGCGGCTGGTGGACGAGCGGTTCTACCACCTGGACACCTGCTTCTGCCCCCTCTCCGAAGGCTATTTGCTCTATTACCCGCCGGCTTTTGATGCCTATTCCAACCGCCTGATCGAGATGCGGGTGCCCCCTGAAAAGCGGATCCCGGTTCAGGAGGCGGATGCCATTCACTTTGCCTGCAATGCCGTGGATGTGAACGGCACGATCTTGGTGAATCGGGTCAGCCCAGAGCTGGAAGCCACCCTACAGGAGCGGGGATTTGCGGTGGTGCAGACGGAGCTGACGGAGTTCCTGAAAGCCGGTGGGGCGGCCAAGTGCCTGACGCTGCGCCTCGACGAGACGGTGGCTCCCCAAACCGATCCGGTGGCCACAGTGCTCAGCCGGACGGTGACCCTCCAGGGACATTTGGTGGACAGCGATCTGCTCACCAGGGCCGTCGATTGCATTGTCGACAATGGCGGCAGCTTCCAGATCCTCAAGTTTCAGCTTGGGGAAAAACGGCAGAGCACTTCCACGGTGGAACTGGCCGTTTCCGCTCCCACCGAAGAGACCCTGGATACCATTCTCAGCGCCTTGATCGAGCAGGGGGCCCGTCTCTCGGAGGAAACCCAGCAAGATGCCCGTCTGGAGCGGGTAGAGAAAGCAGGGGTAGCGCCCGACGATTTTTATGTCACCACCATCTATCCCACGCAGGTGCGGGTGGCCGGCCAGTGGATCCCGGTGCAGCGGCAGCGCATGGATGGGGTGATCGTGGTCAAGGGATCCGATTGCAATGGCAAGACGGAGTTTTCAGCCTATTGCACCCTGATTCGAGATTTGCAGGTGGGGGATGCCGTGGTGTGTGGGGTGGAAGGGATCCGCACCGTGCGCCAGGCCAGCAAAGAGCGCTCTTCCCAGGAGTTCACCTTTATGGGATCGGGAGTCTCCAGCGAGCGGCGGGTGGAGATCCTGGTGGAGCAGATTGCCTGGGAGCTGCGGCAAATCAAGGAGCGGGGCGGCAAAACGGTGGTGGTGGCAGGGCCGGTGGTCATCCACACGGGCGGCGGATCCCACTTGGCTACCCTCATCCGCGAAGGCTATGTGCAGGCGCTGCTGGGGGGCAATGCCATTGCCGTTCACGATTTGGAGCAGAATCTCTACGGCACCTCGCTGGGGGTGGATCTGTCGCGGGGCACCCCGGTCAAGGGCGGCCACAAGCATCACCTCAAAACCATCAACCTCATCCGCAAGTACGGCAGTATCCGAGCTGCGGTGGAAGCGGGCGTGATTACCGGCGGGGTGTTCTACGAGTGTATTCGCGCTCAGGTGCCCTTCTCCCTGGCGGGATCCATCCGCGACGATGGGCCGCTGCCAGATACGGAGATGGATCTGATCAAGGCCCAACAGGATTATGCGCGGCTGCTGCAGGGGGCCGACATGGTGCTGATGCTCTCCAGCATGTTGCACTCCATTGGTGCCGGGAACATGACGCCTGCCGGGGTCAAGCTGATCTGCGTGGACATTAACCCGGCAGTGGTGACCAAGCTGGCCGATCGGGGATCCCTGGAGTCGGTGGGGATTGTTACCGATGTGGGCCTGTTCTTGAGTTTGTTGGTGCAGCAGTTGGCGCGTTTGGGGCAGGTGTATGAGCGCCCGCAACCTGCTCTTGCTGCCCGCTAGCCACCCCATCCATAAGCGCTGTTATCTTTTGGGATCCTTAAACAGGGATCCTCAAGCCTCAAAAGGGTATGCCTTTTATTAGCCTGTTGACGGATTTTGGCCTGCAGGATCCCTATGTGGGCATTATGAAAGGGGTGATTCATACCCTTTCCCCACAGGCTCAACTCATCGACCTCAGCCATGGGATCCCGCCTCAGGATGTGGCGGCGGCTCGCTTTGCCCTGATGACGGCCTACCCCTATCTGCCGTCGGGCACCATTCACCTGGCCGTTGTGGATCCAGGGGTGGGGAGTAGCCGCCGGGCGGTAGCCATCCAAACCGAGACGGGCTTTTTGGTTGGCCCTGACAATGGCCTGTTCAGCGGCGTTTTGGCCCAAACTCCGGCGCTGGCTGCTGTGGAACTCAACCGGCCCCGCTATTGGCGCACCCCCTCTCCCAGCCGCACCTTTCATGGGCGGGATATTTTTGCCCCGGTTGCCGCTCATCTGGCCAACGGGATCCCTTTGGCGGAGCTGGGGGATCCCCTAGACGTAGCAGAACTAACCCGCTGGGAGTGGCCGCCACCCCAGATGGAGACCAACGGCTGTCGCGGCCTGGTCCAGGCCATCGACCACTTCGGCAACGGCATCACCAACCTGCCCGGACAGTGGGTGGAAGGTCGAAGCTGGAGCGCCTCGGTCAAAGGGATCCCCGTCCGCTCCGTGGCCACCTTTGCTGAGGGAGAAGTTGGGGAAGTGCTGGCCCTGGTGGGCAGCTCCGGCTGGGTGGAGATCGTGCAAAACCGAGGCAATGCCAGCCGGGCGCTGGATTTTAAGGTGGGAGATGAGGTGCGCGTGCAGTGGAGCGGCTAGATCCCCTCGCCTGAAAAGAGAGGGAGAGACTGGGGATCCTAGGCAGGTTGGCTTTCCACCGTCACGGCTTCCGTCGGAGTAGTGGGGTTTGAGGCGCCCACTTGGACTTTGATCACCCGCGCTGCGTCGGCTTTGGGCAGAGTGAGGGTGAGGATGCCGTCGCGATAGGTGGCCGAGACTTTCTTCGGCTGGATGCGGCGGGCCAGCTTGAGGATGCGTTGAAAAGGTTGGGGCTCCACTTCTTGGTAGCGCAATTCAGCACCTTCAGGGCCGTGAACCTGGATCTCGCCGCTGATGGAGAGCTGTTGAGCCGTGGCCTCGATGTGGAAGCGTTCCCGATTGGCACCGGGCACCCACAACTGGACGGTGTAGGCTTCGCCGCTCTCCCAAACCTGCAGAGGAGTGGGCAGGAAGGAGCGAGAGCGTCCCCGGTTGGGCTCCGCTTGCAGAGCTTGTACCTCGAAAAGCGGGCTGAAGTAAAGAGTTGCCATAGTGTCTCCTAGGGTAAATAGGCTAAGTCATCAATGGAGTTGAGGGAAGCGAAGAGATCTCGGCAAAGAAGGCTTGGCCTGCACTTGGGATTTGAATTCACAAAATCCTGCTCTGATCATCCAAGAAAGCCATCCCAGCGAGGGAGGGCAAACCGATCTGTGATAGGCAGGATCCCCTCACCTCATGGGGAAGAGGGATGAAAACAAACAGGGCAATCCAATGGTTCACCAAATTTTCGGGCTGGAGGCCCG
>NZ_JANSHV010000079.1:0-13480 GCF_047461775.1 Synechococcus sp. R6-5 | reverse complement strand
CAAAGAATTGGGTCTAAAGCCCTGCCGTACCGCTATGCAGCTCGCCTTGGCGGGCCTAGCACGGTGGCTTTTGTGCTACACCCTAACCGGCATCGATCAAATCGTTGGATCCCCAGCCAGGGGCAACCTGAGCCGCTCTGAGAATAAAGGCAGCCAGATTTCTCAGGGCTTCGTCGTCCATCCAGGAAGGGGGTACAGGTCGGCATCCATAGCTGGAATCCGAGCCATCGTAGCTGCGGGGATCCCGCTGGTACTCCATCAAGGCTTGAAGGGTATCTCGGGGTGGAGTGGCACCGCGCAAGTCCTTCAAAGAGAGGGAAATGTTGGGAGCCGGCAAAGTGGCACCGCCCACATGACAATTCAAACAGGCGGACTGAAAACGATTTTTGCCGTCCGTGAGCTGCTCTGGGGTAAAGGTGAGGGTATGCCCTGCGGCATCTAGAGGCAATTCCACAGGGCCACTCACCCGCAAATACTGGTTCACGTAAGGATCAATGCGGGCAGCCACCGGACTGGCCAGCCCCAGCCACAACAAAGCCAGGATCCCGACCCAGGCCCAGAGGCGAGACGGGATCCGCCATCTCATAGGCAACTTCTGATCCAGATGCGGCATTAGAGATAGGCTGATAGGTCGCTGTGGCTTTCGTTCTTGGTACCACCCCAGCCGGGAACGGTCTTGGCCTGCACCAGAATGTAGCCCGCAATCAGCTTCAGATCCTCGTCGGTGAGGTTGCGCAGACGTGGATACTCACTGGTGAGCTGGGTGTTGGGGTGATACTCCAACAGAGACTCCACCCCGTCATAGGTGACTGGATTCTTGATGTAATCCACAATCGCCAGCACATTATCCCGTGGGGGAGTTGCCCCCTCCAGATCCGAAAGCTTCAAGCTCACATCCGGGTTGGGATAGGTCTGGCCGCCCACATGGCACTGGGCGCATGCGGTGTTGAATAGCTTCTTCCCTTTGGCCAACTGGGCTTCGGTAAAGGTAATAGACTCAGTTGGCGACAGAGCCACTGCAGGAATATCCCTAGCTGCAAACACTGGAGCCAGACCCCAGCCAAACCCAGCCATCAACGCAGCCAACAGCAGGACAAGCAACCGACGACGCGCTGGCGCAAACACCTTCTGAAAAGAAAAAGCTTTGCTAAACATGGTTCTCCGTAGATCAGCCTAGAAAGAGGAGAGGTGGGCTCCACTCCAGCCACAAACCCGACAACAGGATCAAGAATAGACCATTAAGAGATCATTTGCAGATGGGATCCGGGATAGTTTCCCAATGGTTCCATTTGCCTTTGGTGTTAAGTTTGATTACGGAGCTATGGCCTGTTGGGAGTCTGTTGGCCGAGAGCTGACTTGGCCACAGCCCAGTCGAGAGAACTGAGCAGGTAATGAGCAGGTAATATAGAGCTTGGCTTGCTTGCCTGGCAACCTCAGAGCAGGAGAATACGGCAGACTCCGTTCCAGGTTTTCCCCATGTCCTCTATCCGATTCCAGCCGTTGCGGGTGGCTTTCACCTGTGCGGATCCCAGTCAAGTGCAAATGCCCGTTGCCGATTTGCTGGCGGCCTTGCCGGCCTCACCGCTTCTGACCTACACAGACCCGGAAGCAGCGGACTTGCGGGTAGAGCTGTTGCCCGATGCCACTTATCACTTTTACCGGCGGGGGGAAGAGGTGGCTCTGGCGGCCTTCCGGATCCCGGTGAAGAAGCTACTGGCCCTGCCTCGCAAGCTGGTGCGGCTGTTGGAGCACGTGGCTGCTTTTGGTAATCTTTTGAACCTGCAACCTGCCAGCGATGCGCTGAGCAGCATCTTGGAAGTGGAATTTCTCCAACTGGAAACCCCGGCCAGCAGCTCTGCCCCTGCCGAAGTGAGCCCCCTGCCGCGGGATCCCCAGGGACAAGTACAAATCCAAGCAGGCCGCAACCTGGCCATTGCCTTGAGAAACAGAGCCCCCACTCCAGTGCATGTTTATGTCACCGTCTTTGACGAGCGGCGGTACAGCGTGGATTTGGTTTACCCCTATCAACCAGATCTGCCTGCCCGTTTACGCCCCAACGAGAGCCTGCTGATTGGCTCTGGCCCCCGCTACCTGCTGCAGATGCAGCTGCCAGAAGGAACAGACGTAGCGGTGGATCGCTTCAAAATCTGGGTCAGCAGCACCAGCATGCAGCCAGGCATTATGGTGATGCCCCCTCTGGGGCAACGGCTGGAACCTCCCTCAGAAGATCCCTACGGGGCCGGATCCCGCCTGGATCGGGAAGTCCGGCTGGCCATTCTGGGCAAGGCAGGCAGCACTCCCATGCCGGCTTTTGCCGAGGATCCCTGGTGGTGTATGGAACAAGCTGTCAAGATTGTAGCCTAGCTAGCTTTTGTCAGGTGCTCTTTCAGACATGACTTTTCAGAATTTTGATAAAGGTCGGCTCAACATCGTCAACGCCGATTACTGACAGCTTATAACTGGAAGACAGGCTAATTTTCTTATCCTGATCAACATCAGTCAAGACTACAAAAGCCTGATTCTGCTGAAGACCAAGCCTGGAAGCCAACCTAGAGTACTTGTCTATACTTTCATGATAATCACCCGTTTTGGATTCTACCCAGTAAAACTTATCATTGACATAAAAGAATAAATCTATTTCAAAATCATTTCCATTCGGCAAAGTAACTTGAGTATTCATGATGTAAGAAAAACTGATCTTTTTGCCTTGCTGACTGGCAATCTTTACTAGCTTTTCTTTGACATATCGCTCCAGCCATCCTCCTGATAGAAAGTTCAATGCATTTGGGTCTCTGCTCGGCTTTGCTTCTAAAATAAATCTAGCTAGGAGACTTCAAATAATGGTACTCCTCCAAGAAGGCGATACTACAGAGCATATTCGCAAGTTGGCAACTATCTGATACTACCTGGTTTGGCTCGTCTTTCAGAATCAGGGAGAAAGCCTCTCCTTCGTTCATGTTTGACTTTATCGACTTGTAGAGTTTTCTAATTGAATAATATCTATCTCCCATAAAGTTGGATATCTGATTTAGCTTGCTGTTCAGTTTGCTACCAACCCTACTTGCTTCCTTGGTTTCCAAGCTTTTAATTCTTATTCCTTTAGACCACAGAAATAAAGCTAACCTCAACTTATCACGGCTGATATGATCAATGACTTCCTGGGAACTTTCCTCAAGCGCTTTGACAACAGCAACTTCTTGTGAGTCCCAACTTACTGCTTGATTTGTCGCTCGAGGAACCTCAAGCCTTTGAAGATTAGGCTGTAGTTCCTGATGAATGTCTTCCGCTCTTTCCACTCGGCTGGCCAAGATGGTTCTCTGTTCATTCGGATGCCTGTCACGTTGAGACATACCTGTAGATGAGGAGATAACTTTTGTAGTTTCTCGCTTCCATCTCCCTGACCTAAGCCTAACTCCTATCAAGATGCCGATGGCTATTCCAACTAACAAAGCTAAAATTAAATCCATTGGATTTAGTCCCGATCTTTGTTGTCGTTACCTTTGGCTTGAGTTGACTAGACTACCCGCTTGTCTCAACATGCTAGGGGGAGGTGAGCGAATTTTCAAGTGGAGGGGGCTTGCCCCTGACCGCAGAGAAGCTAGGTGCGAATGAGGGATCCCAGCCAGCCTTGCTGAAGGGCTTCTTGAGCAGGAGTCAGCTCAGGCAATACCTCCAACCTATAGACATCAGGCCGAGGGGGATCCAACGGGATCCAGAAATGTTTCAACTGATCGGCTTGAAAAACGCTCAAACAAATGATCTGGTGGGGCTGATAGGCTGTCAAGCGTTCTGTCAGGTTGGCGGCGCTCACCTTGAACCCATCCAGGGCCACCAGCTCATCGCCGGCCCAGATGCCCGCTTTTTGCGCCGGGGATCCCATCTCTACTACGCTGATGCGATTGCCCTCGCCGTTGAAATTGAGGCCCAGGTATGGGATGGGGTTGGGGCGGCTGAAGTGGGCTTTAAGGGTGAGGCCAAAGGGGTGTAGGTAAGTGTTGTAGTCTAGCTCTTCCGTGCCTTCCACATAGGCTGCGAAAAACCGGCCAAGATCGGCACCAGCTGCCCGCTCAAACGCCTCCCGCAAGTCTTGGTCGCTGTAGCCCTTCTCTGACCGACCAAAGCGCTGCCACAGATCCTGCAAAGCTGTATCCAGGGATCCCTGACCGCCGGAAAGGTGGCGAATGTGCAGATCCAGCAGCCAACAGACCAAAGCCCCCTTTAAGTAATAAGAAACCTGGCTGTTGAGGGTGTTTTCGTGGGGGCGGTAGAGTTTGATCCAGGTGTCGAAGCTGGATTCCCGCAGCGATTGCACGGCCCGGCCCGGAGTACGCTGTAAGCGACCAATCTGTTCGGAAAGAATCTTCAAGAAATCGCCGGCACTGAGGATCCCTGCCCTCAACAAGATGACGTTTTCGTAATAGCTGGTCGCCCCCTCACAAAACCACAGACATTCCAGATAATTTTCCTGGTTGTAATCGATCTTTTCCAATGCCAGAGGACGCAGACGCTTGACATTCCAGGCATGAAACAACTCGTGGGCCATCAGAGCCAAAAACCGACGATAGGACTCTGGCTGATGCAGCTCTAGCCCAGAGTAAAGAAGGGTGGTGCTGTACTTGTGCTCAAGGCCACCAAATCCTCCCGGCGACAAATGCACGATAAACCAGTAACGGTCATAGGGTAGCCCACCAAAAAATGCGGCTGTGGTTTCGACAATGGCCTTGGCATCGGCAACGGCCCGATCGACATCCAGAGTGCCCGACCCCCAAACCACAAGGTAATGCGGGATCCCTTCCACCTCAAACGATTGCATCCGATGCAGGCCCACCTCCACCGGGCTATCCACCAGCTCGTCATAGTCCTCTGCCACAAAAGACTGGCCGGAAGCGGGATCCCCAGAAGAGGAGATCAAAGGCCGCAAACTGGTGGCGATGCGCCAATCCGGCTTGGGGGGGATCACCGTCAAAGTGTAGGGTTCCCGCTCGCGACCGGGCACGTAGAGAAACAGCGCTGCCCCGTTGAAATAGGCGTGGGTCAAATCCAGATGGTTTGTGCGCACCGTCAGCTCATAGGCATAGACCCGGTAGCACACCTTCACGGCAGAACAGCCCGGCGGATCGATCTGCCAGGTGTTCTTGTCCACCTTCCGCCAGGCCAAAGGGATCCCTTGCTCAGTTGCCGCCTGAAACTCCTGCACATGACGGGCATACTCCCGCACCAAGTAGGATCCCGGCGTCCACACCGGCAGTCGCAGCCGCAAAGGCACCTCTGGATCCACCTCTTGGATCTGCAGTTCCACCTCCAGCAGGTGATTGGCCGGATCCGGCATCCGCACTGTGAAATGCTGGCGGCTCAGTTGAGAAGGTGCAGCAACGATAACCTCTGGGATCCCCATAGATAGATAGATAGAATGTTCCAACCCACTCCACTCTCTACCGCCAAGGGCCGACGCAACCCCCAGCGACAATGGCTCTTATCCTAACCCCTGCTTTCGGTTGGGGATCCCTTTCTGGGGCAAAAACGAGACTCAAAAATGTAGCACGTGCTACAAAGATGCCTGGGCAGAACCTTCTACTTTAGGGTAAATCTTGGTATCATCATCGATTCTGAAGTCAAGGGGTTGCAACCTAGCCTAATGCTTCTAGATTGATCTTAATAGGTTGATCTTAGGTATAAACTGACCTTAAAAGGTTGATGAGTATGGCGGTGGCCGTAGCGGAAAAATCTCTGATCACAGCCTTCAAGCAATTGGGAGGCCCTCACCATCCTCCGGTTATCGAAACGTTTGAGCGCGGGAAGACCATTTTTTTTCCAGGGGATCCGGCGGAGCGGGTTTACTTTTTGGTGAAGGGAGCCGTTAAGCTCTCGCGGGTCTACGAAATGGGGGAGGAAATCACCGTCGCCCTCCTACGCGAAAACAGCATCTTCGGCGTGCTCTCCTTTATCACGGGACAGCGCTCCGACCGCTTTTATCACTCGGTGGCTTTTACGCCTACTGAGTTGCTCTCTCTGCCGATCGAGCAGGTGGAGAAATCCCTACAGGAGAACGCCGAACTGGCCATGTTGCTGGTTAAAAGCCTGTCGTCTCGTATCTTGCAAACGGAGATGATGATCGAGACGCTGGCTCATCGCGACATGGGATCCCGTCTGGTCAGCTTTTTGTTGATTCTCTGTCGCGATTTCGGGGTGCCTGGCCCAGATGGGGTCACCATCGATCTCAAGCTGTCTCACCAGGCCATTGCCGAGGCCATTGGCTCAACCCGCGTCACCATTACCCGCCTGTTGGGAGAGCTGCGCAAGAAGAAGTACATCTCCATTCACAAGAAAAAGATCACCGTACACGACCCGATGCGGCTGAGCCATCGCTTTGCCTAGAAGGAAGAGGAGAACACTTCCTGAGCAGCACCTTGCCCAGGCAAACCCCGCTCGACGGCTAGTTGAAGCTCTGGCCGGCCTATGTTCAATCTACTGCTGCAGCCTTGAAGAATCTCTGTGCCCGAAGGACAGACTTAAAGTTTTCTGGAAGCTGACCGGATCCCGGGCAAGAATCTACTAGTCTATGGGGGGATCTGGCTTTGGCCAGAGCTATCTAGCCAATTGCTGAGGTGTAACTGTGGAAACGGCCATCGAGTGGATTACCGCCCATGAGATCCTCGACTCGCGAGGGCGTCCCACCCTAGAAGCCCTGGTGGGTCTAGCCAATGGAGCAACGGGCTTGGCGCAGGTTCCCAGCGGTGCCTCGACCGGTACCTTCGAGGCCCATGAGCTGCGGGACGGGGATCCCAAACGCTACGGCGGTAAGGGTGTGCTGAGGGCGGTGGAAAACATCCTTGGCCCCATCCAGTCGGAGCTGCAGGGAGAAGATGCCCTCAACCAAGCCCGTATTGACCAGTTGCTGATCGACCTGGACGGCACCCCCAACAAGTCCCGCCTGGGGGCCAACGCTATTTTGGCAGTTTCTCTGGCGACAGCCAAAGCGGCTGCGGAAGCAGTGGGCTTGCCTCTTTACAAATACCTGGGGGGGCCCTTTGCCAACCTGCTGCCGGTGCCGCTGATGAACGTGCTCAACGGCGGCGCCCACGCCGACAACAACGTCGATATTCAAGAATTTATGCTTGTGCCCATTGGAGCGGCCAGCTTTCGCGAGGCGCTGCGCTACGGGGCTGAGGTGTTTGCGGTACTAAAACAAGTGCTGCAGCAGAAGGGGCTGTCCACCGGTGTGGGGGATGAAGGGGGGTTTGCTCCTGATCTCGACTCCAATGCGGCGGCTTTGGATCTGCTGATGACGGCTATTGAACAGGCAGGCTACAAACCGGGAGCAGATATCGCCTTGGCCTTGGATGTGGCCGCCAACGAGCTGCTGCAGGATGGGCAATATCACTTTGAGGGCAAAGCCCACAGCGCGGCTGATATGGTGGCTTACTACCAGCAACTGCTGGCCAACTATCCCATCCTTTCCATTGAAGATGGGCTAGCGGAAGAAGACTGGGCCGGTTGGCAAGCCATGACCGCTCAACTGGGATCCCGGGTACAGCTGGTGGGAGATGACCTGTTTGTAACCAACCTGACCCGCCTGCAAAAGGGTATCGACAGCGCCGCCGCCAACGCCATTTTGATCAAGCCCAACCAAATCGGCACCCTGACGGAGACCGTCTCGGCCATCCAATTGGCAGTTCAAGCCGGCTTTCGCACCATCATCAGCCACCGCTCTGGCGAGACGGAAGACACCACCATTGCCGACTTGGCGGTGGCCACCCGTGCCGGGCAGATCAAAACCGGATCCCTCTGCCGCAGCGAGCGCATTGCCAAGTACAACCAACTGCTGCGCATCGAAGACGAGCTGGGGGAAGCGGCAGTTTATGCCGGTCGGGTGGGCCTGGGTCCTAGAGCTCGCTAACTTCCCGTTCCGTCCCAGGGGATCCCTAGCACCTGCACCAAAAAGGCCCAGCGGTCGGCAGCTTCCTCAATCAGCTTGCTGGTGGGCTTGCCGGCCCCGTGCCCTGCCTTGGTGTCGATGCGGATGAGGATGGGCTGGGATCCCCCCTGGGCTGCCTGCAGGGCAGCGGCAAACTTGAAGCTGTGGGCGGGCACCACCCGGTCGTCGTGATCTGCGGTGGTGATCAGGGTGGCGGGATAGGCAGTGCCGGGCTTGAGGTTGTGCAGAGGGGAATAGGCGTAGAGGGCCTTGAATTCCTCCGGGTTCTCCGGGGATCCGTACTCGGAGATCCAGGCCCAGCCGATGGTGAACTTATGAAAGCGCAGCATGTCCATCACCCCCACCGCCGGTAGAGCCGCCGCGAACAGATCCGGCCTTTGGGTCATGCAGGCCCCCACCAACAGGCCGCCATTGCTGCCACCGGAGATGGCCAACTGGGAGGGGTTGGTGTAGCCATGGGCAATCAGCCACTCGGCAGCGGCAATAAAGTCGTCGAACACCTTTTGCTTGTTGAGCTTGGTGCCCGCCTGGTGCCACTCTTCTCCGTACTCGCCGCCGCCGCGCAAACTTGGCTGGGCATAGACACCGCCCATTTCCAGCCAGGCCACCAGACCCACTGAAAAGCTGGGGGTAAGTGAGATGCCAAAGCCGCCGTAGCCATACAGCAGGGTGGGGTGATCCCCTGTCCGAGTCAGGCCACGGCGGTGGACGAGAAACATGGGGATGCGGGTGCCGTCTTTGCTGGTGTAAGACACCTGCTGCACCTCGTAGGCCTGGGGATTGAAATCCACCTGGGGCTGACGGAACAGGGTGCTGGTGCCGCTGGTGAAATCGTAGCGGTAGATGGTGGGCGGGGTGGTGAAGCTGGTGAAGGTGTAGAAGGTCTCGGTGTCGTAGCGCTTGCCGCCAAAGCCGCTGGCAGATCCCAGCCCGGGCAGCGGAATTTCCCCCAGGTAGCTACCGTCTAAAGCAAAGGTCTTGATCTGGGTGTGGGCGTCTTTGAGGTAGAAGGCCACAAACTGATTGTTGATCAAGCTAACCCCCTGCAGGGTCTCCTCCGCCTCGGGGATCACCTCCTGCACCTGGTCGGGCTGCTCCAAGTCAATCGCCACCAGTCGCCGCCGAGGAGCTTGGCAGTCCGTCAACAGCCAAAAGCGGGATCCGTCGTTGCCCACGAAGCTGTATTCGGCCTCAAACTCGCGGATGAGCTCTACTACAGGAGACTGGGGATCCCGCAAGTCTTTGTAGAAGATGAGGTTTTTGGGATCCGTGCCCCGCCAGACGGAGATGATGAGGTAATTCCCATCTTCAGTAACCCCGCCGGCAAAGCCCCACTCTTTTTGGTCGGGGCGGTGATAGACCAAAACATCTTCTGACTGGGAGGTGCCCAGGCGGTGGTAGTAGAGCTTCTGGAAGTAGTTGGCGCTTTCGTATTCGCTGCCGGGGGCTGGTTCGTCGTAGCGGCTGTAGAAAAATCCCTGCCCGTCCAGCGTCCAGCTCGCCCCGGAAAACTTGACCCAGCGGAGGTGATCCGGCAAATCCTCGCCGGTTTCGATGTCCCGCACCTTCCACTCTTGCCAATCGGAGCCGGAGCAGGAGAGGCCATAGGCCAGATACCGCCCATCACGGCTGATGGCAATGCCCGATAGAGCCACCGTACCGTCTTCGGAGAAGGTGTTGGGATCCAGCAAGACCCTGGCCTCAGCCTCCAGGCTTTCTTGGGTATAGAGAACACTTTGGTTTTGCAGGCCGTCGTTCTTGAAATAGAAGTAGCGGTTGCCCTCTTTGAAGGGCTGGCTGTATCTTTCGTAGTTCCACAACTGCGTCAGGCGCTCCAGCAGCCGTTGCCGTGCCGGGATTTGTCTCAGGTAGTCGAAGGTGAGTTGGTTTTGTGCTTCGATCCAGGCCCGCGTCTGCTCTGAGTCCAGATCCTCCAGCCAGCGGTAGGGATCCGGCACCGGCTGCCCGTGGTAGATGTCGACAACGGTGGGATCGGGATAGCTGGGGGGATAGTTGAGCATAAGACCTAATCGCTGGAGACCCATTCCACTATGGCAGAGGAGAAGCCAAAAACCCACTCTCCGGCCTTTGCCAGGCATGCTCGCTATAGTGGAAGCCGAGTTGCGGGATAGATTCTGTGTTGCAGGCTTCTCCTTTCTTCCAGGCCGGGCGGATGGGCGCCTATCCCCTGGGCTCAGGCTGCTATCACTTCTCGGTGTGGGCGCCCTTGGTTGAGCAGGTGGAGCTGAAGCTGCTCAGCCCTGTCCAACGTTGCTTTACTCTAGTGCGGGATGAGCAGGGCTATTGGCAGGGGGAGGTGGACGGGATCCCACCTGGGCCAGTGGACTACCTCTACCGCCTGCACACCCAGGCAGGGGTAGTGGAGCGACCAGACCCGGCCTCCCGCTGTCAACCGCATGGCGTTCATGGCCCCTCGCGGGTGGTGGATCCCCACTTCGACTGGCAGGATCAGGGGTGGAAGGGGATCCCCCTGTCTCAGTGGATCCTCTACGAGCTGCATGTAGGCACCTTTACCCTCGAGGGCACCTTTGCTGCTCTGATCCCTCGCCTGCCGGAATTGGTGGAGTTGGGGGTAAACGTGCTGGAGCTGATGCCGGTGGCCCAGTTTCCAGGAGAGCGCAACTGGGGCTACGACGGCGTCTACCCCTACGCGGTGCAGACCAGCTATGGAGGAGCGGCAGGCTTCAAAGCCCTAGTCAATGCCTGCCACCAACTGGGTTTGGCCGTCATCTTGGATGTGGTCTACAACCACCTGGGGCCGGAGGGGAACTACCTGCGGGATTTTGGCCCCTACTTCACCGACAAGTACCACACCCCTTGGGGGGATGCCCTCAACTTCGACGACCGCTATTCTGACGGCGTGCGAGAGTTTTTCCTACAAAACGCCGAGTACTGGCTGGAGGAGTTTCATCTCGATGGGCTGCGGCTGGACGCGGTGCATGCCATCTACGACTTCAGCGCCTACCCCTTCTTGCAGGAATTGGCAGAGCAGGTGGATGCCCTAGAAGCTCGCACTGGCCGGCCCAGGGTTCTCATTGCCGAAAGCGACCTCAACGATGTCCGCCTCATCACCCCCCGAGAGCAAGGGGGCTACGGGCTAGATGCCCAGTGGTGCGACGACTTTCACCACTCGGTTCACACCCTGCTCACCGGCGAAACAGTGGGCTACTACCAGGATTTTGGCCAATTGGAGCAACTGGCCAAGTCCTACCGGGAAAGCTACGTCTTTTCCGGCCAATACTCCCGCTACCGCGCCAGGCGTTACGGCAACTCCGCCGCCGGACGGTCAGGATCCCAATTTGTTGTCTGCATTCAAAACCACGACCAGGTGGGCAACCGCAGGCTGGGAGAGCGCCTTAGCCAGCTCACCTCTTTCGAGGGCCTCAAATTGGCTGCCGCTGCCCTGCTGTTGGCCCCCATGCTGCCGCTGCTGTTTATGGGGGAAGAATACGGGGAGGTGGCCCCCTTTCTGTATTTTGTCAGCCACGGGGATCCCGATTTGGTGGAAGCGGTACGACAGGGACGCCGCCGCGAGTTCAGCGCCTTTGCCTGGCAGGGAGAGCCGCCGGATCCCCAAGCTGAGGAGACTTTCCTGCGCTCCAAGCTCAATTGGGACTTGAAAAAAGCCGGTCACCACCAGGTTCTCTGGAAGTGGTACCAGGCCCTGATCCGGCTGCGCAAAACCCAACCGGCTCTCCAGCACTTGGAGCGGGACGGGGTGGAAGTGGAGCTCTTTTCCAACTCTGGCCTAGCTCTGCACCGCCGCCAGGGATCCCAGGCTTTGCTTGCCCTTTTCAATTTCAGCCCCGATCAGCCAGTCACCTATACCCAATGGCCCAGCGGCACCTGGGAAAAACTTTTGGACAGCCATGAGACCCAGTGGTTGGGAAAGGGATCCTCTCTGCCCGCCGGAAGCCAAGGAGATCTTGTGGAGGTACCGCCCTATGGGGTGGCGGTGTACGGTCAGAACCCCTAAAAGAGGTAATCCCGGCCGCAGCCGTAGCGCCAAGCCTCGCGGCGCCGTCTCCAGAAGTAGTCCTGGGGGTTGGTTTCCGGCTCCGGGCGATCCGTTAGCCTTTGCAGCAGCTCGTAGAGGCCAAGGGCGCCAAAGTGGCCCGCCCATGCCACCAGCTCCGGCAACCCCAACCGAGGCAAAAGTCTGGCTACCAAGCTGGGATCCCGACGCGTCACCCCCCACAGGGCCTGGGCCAAGCCGCCGAACTGCACTACATCCTGCAAAAAGGGCTTCACCACCTGGGGGCCGGCGGCAAACATGGCCTCAAACACCCTGCTCAACAAGCGGTTAATGCTATCGGGATCCCAACTTTTGTTCTGCAGAGGGGGAATCATGGCCTTCTGAAATAGCCAGGTCACGGCCAAGTTGGGCTGGTAGGGTTGCAGCAGGGCCAGGGCTGCCTGGTTCAACTGCCGTTGCGCCAGGGCCTCGTGGATCCCCTGCTGTAGGCGATCCAGGTGGCGCAGCATTGCCCCAAAGCCGCCAAAGCTGAGGGGAGACTGGCTGCCACTGCTGTCCCCCACTGCCAACAGGCGATCCCAGGGCAGTTGCAGAGGGCTACGGCGGTAAGCGGGAAAAACGCCGCACAGCTTGCGCACCCAGCGGATCTGGGCCAGCTCCACCCCCTGGTAGGCTGGCAGCAGCCGGCAGTAATCCCGCCAGAGCTGCTCTAGACTAGGCCGCCGGGGATCCCGGTCGCAGTAGGTAAAAAGATAGGTGGTGCGCCCATCGCGGGCAGGGAAAGCTTCCCAAAAGGGCTGGTAGCCGTTCTGGGCTGGGGTAAAGCTGTAGAAGAGATCTCCCGTGGGTTGGTCGGGCAGCCCCTGGGCACAGGATCCCACCACCAGACAGACGCTATCTGGCGGCTGCCCTTGGCGAGCCTGGGCCGCGATGGGCGAGCGGTGCCCCATGGCATCCACCAGCAGTTGAGCACGGATCTGTCCCTTGGTGGTCTGGAGGCAGATCCCATCGGGGTGAACGGTGGCACTTTGAAAGGCAGTCTGCTCCCACACTTGGCCCCCCCAGGCCAGGAAATGCTGCTTGAGGAACTCCAGGAGGCTGACTGGATCCACGCCCACATTCAGCACTCCCTCCACCCACCAGTGGGGGCCCTCCCCAAAGCCAATCCGCCCCCTCGGGTAGTGGGTAACCTGGACTGCCTCCCACTCGGGCGGGGTAAGCAGCTCCAGCTCTAACAACACCTGCAGCTCCTGGTGTGAGGTGTTCCACTCCTGCTCCCGCCCCCGCAGGATCCCGCGCTCCAGCAGGATCACCCGCCAGCCCCGCTTGGCCAAAGCCGCTGCCAAGAAGATCCCCAGGGTGCCACCGGCAATGACAACATCCACCTCCCAGCTGCCCAAGCTCTGGGAAGCCTGCTGCACGACTGTCGGCGGTAACTCCCTCCGCCTCTGCCGCAGGGATCCCCACCAGGCATCCGAGGCGGGCAAGGCTTCCGGCGGGGGGACAACTTCAGCCATCGGCAGGAGCATGACTCTAGTCAATAATAA
>NZ_JANSHV010000078.1:0-25100 GCF_047461775.1 Synechococcus sp. R6-5 | reverse complement strand
GCCTCCGGCACCCTACCGGGAACCGCACTGCTGTCCCAGTAGATAGCGAGTCACCTTGGACTCCGTCCCGCTAGCGCGAACGGGCAATGCTGTTCGCTTTTGGCAGCGCGCGGCGTTATAGACTGACAATCTCTACCAAGACCAAGGTGCTCCGCACTGCTGACATGATGGCCGATTCTCTCCCCCCCATTTCCGAGCGCAAACAGGATCACCTGGACATTGTTCTGCAGCAGGATGTGGCTGCCAAAGGGATCCGCACCGGGTTTGAGCGGTTTTTCTTTGAGCATGTGGCGCTGCCGGAGCTGCTGTTGCCGGAGATCGACCTAAGCTGCGAATTCTTGGGAAAACGCCTACAGGCACCCCTGCTCATCAGCAGCATGACGGGGGGAACAGAGGCTGCCCATGAGCTAAACCGACAACTGGCTGCCGCTGCCCAACAGTTGGGCATTGCCATGGGGGTGGGATCCCAGCGGGCAGCCTTGGAACATCCAGAGCTAGCCCGGACTTACCAGGTGCGCCAAGTGGCCCCGAATATTCTGCTGCTGGCCAACCTGGGTGCCGTTCAGCTCAACTACGGTTATGGGGTGGAGCAGGCGCGACGGGCGGTGGAGATGATCGAGGCGGATGCGCTGATTCTGCACCTCAATCCTCTCCAGGAGGCGGTTCAGCCCCAAGGGGATCCCGACTGGCGTGGATTGTATGGCCGCATCGAACGGTTGGTGGCGCAGTTACCGGTGCCGGTGGTGGTGAAGGAAGTGGGCAATGGCCTCAGTGCCAAAGTAGCCCAGCAGCTGGCCGAATGCGGCGTGGCAGCCCTGGATGTGGCGGGGGCGGGCGGCACCAGTTGGAGCGAGGTGGAGGCCCATCGCCAAACAGATGCTCTCAAAAAACGCATCGCCCACAGCTTCAGGGACTGGGGGATCCCAACGGCTTTGTCCCTGCTGGAAATTCGTCGCCTGCTGCCGGACTTACCCCTGGTGGCCAGCGGCGGCATCCGCAATGGCATCGACGCGGCCAAAGCTATCCGTCTGGGAGCCGATGTGGTGGGTATGGCCGCCCCCGCTTTACACGCCGTCTCCCAAGGACAGATGCAGGCAGTGGTGGACACCTTTCGCGCCGTGATCGAGGAGCTGCGCATTGTTGCCTTTTGCACCGGATCGGCCAACTTGGCTCGGCTGCGACAAGCTACCCTGCGGCGGCAGGATACTTGGGATCCCTTGCCCTAAACTCCAAGCACTTGCCACAAACTGAGGGTCAATACCAGAGCCCCCAGATGATAGGGCCACTGTATGCTTTGTCGAGATGCTTTGTCGAGCTATTTTGCCGGTCAGCACCCAGGAGAGAACCAGAGCCAAGATAGCGTGGATCCCTGGAAAAACCGAATCACCGCCCGGTAAACCTGCCAGAGATAGAAAGAAGGGATCCCGGCTGGGAGAAAGTTGCTCAGGTTACCAGCAGCACCTAACCTGCCTCCATCTGGACGGTCAAGGCAAGTGCAATTGTCGGCTAACCCGCACCATCGGCCCCAGTCCCAGTCCCGTTGGGTTCAAAGCCTGCATCTCAAACAAGGCCAGAATGTGGCGCACTTGCAGCTCTGGGCGCGTAGAATTCACCCCCATCGCCACCACCAAGCCGCAATAGCCACCCGTATCCCGGCAACGCCGCTCCCAGCGCTTGCGAGCCATGGAGTGAACGGGATCATCTTCGGGAAACTCTCCAAACAGGTGCAGATCGCGATTGCCCGTTTGCACAATTTCCAAGTCGTAGCGATCGCCATCGAAGGGATCCACCCCTGTGTTGAAACAAACGCCTTGCGGCCCACCTTCCCCACGCAAATTCTCGATGAGCTGCTTTGCTTTTGATCGAGAGGTGCGCACAATCACCACCGGCAGCCCTTCTCCATTTTTCACCAGCTTGCTTTGGGGGAGGGGATGCCATTGCCCCGTGCGCCGCAGCATTTCCACCGTTGTCCACGGCAAGACCCCCAGACCTATCTGCGCCCCTTCCGGCACCAAATCATCCCGCAGCAGGGTTTGTGCAGGTTCTTCCGCCTCCTCTTCCAGCTCCAGCAGCTCTTCGGCCACGTCCGGCAGGGTGCGCACCTGCACCGAAAGGGTTGTCCCCTTCTCTTGGGGATTGGGAATGCGGTACCGACCTTGATAGGAGCGAAAGTCATCTTCCAGCTTGCGGTGGTACTGCTTGAAGAAGCGATGCAAGGCTTCCAGGGCCACCGATAAGGCCGCCGCCTCATCCTCCTGCAAAGTCACGCGCAAGCCTTCCAGGGGGTGAATGGTGCCGAAGTTCGGCTCAATTTCCTCGGGATCCAACTCTGCCAAGTCCAGATCCGGCAGTTCGTTAAGTTCAGGATTGCCAGCTTGGAAGGTGAGATAGAGACAATCTTGCCTGAGGAAGGCTTCCTCCATCTCTTCGGGAGTATCCGGCTGGGCCGCATCCTGGCGAAACTGTTTAAGAGAGGGCAGCGAGCGATAAAAAAGCACCCCATACTCCATGCCCAACCGCCCCATCACCGAGACATAAAGGGTTTGGATGTCCCAGTGATCTAGGTCGATGGCCAAGATTTGGTGATCCTCTAGGTAATCCCAGGGAGCATCTCGCCAGAGGGTAAGGGCTTTGCCGGCCAGCAACTCAACATAGTGTTCCGGCAGAGGGGGAGGGATCCGTTCGTTGGCCTCTTCAAAGCTCTGCAGGATCTCGTCGATCAGAGGCAATTCCGGCTGGCATTCCACCTTAATGTCCAGCTCGTGCAGGATGCCGCGCAAGAAAAATTGCACCTCTCGATCCCGCACGATGATCTTCTGGGGGCGAGCAGGTGAGGCAGCATGGGGCCGCTCCATAGCCATGATCAAGGTTCGCACCATCGGCTCAAAGCCAGAATCGGCGGGCACCACTTCCATGGCCCGTACCACGCCCTGAACGCCATCTACCCAAAGAATGCACTCCCCTTCCGTTTGGGATCCCATGGGTGGCGATCCTGAGAGCTTGTGGCGATCCCCTTCCCACACCGAGGGCACCTGGGGCAGCTTTTGCAATCGACGAACCGTAGCGGCTGGGAGACCGGACATAGACATCCAAGGAGAATCAGGAGAACAACCCAATCGGCTGAGTAGGTATGCCAAACTGAGCAGGGAACGGCCTTGGCCTTTTGCCGGTAAGGCCCAGGGCTCCCGCTAATGCCAATCTAACCACCAGTGTAGAAGCTGAGTTCGGCTTCAGCGAGAGGAGACAGCAGAGCCAAGTTCCATGGCACCAGAAGCTGATGGTCAGATTCGAACTGACGACCGCTCGATTACAAGTCGAGTGCTCTACCAACTGAGCTACATCAGCAATTTCTGCTCACCGATTCTAGCATTTGTCCCCTGCGAACTGGGGCTCGCAGGGAAGGGCGCCCAGCCGACTTCACGAGTCAGCTACTGCTGATCCACTGCCGGGCGAGCAATGGGAGCCAGGTAGATCACCAAAGCCCCTGCCAGAAACCCCAAGACGTTGCGCAACACCGGGATCCAATCCTGCGTGCGTGTGACCACCGGCCCGATACCGAAGGCCCCGAACAGAATGAACCACAGGGGAGAAATGAGCAAGGCCCAACGCCAGTTAAACAGCTCCTCCGCATGGCGGGGCTTGCCGGCAAACCCAAGGACAATCCCCCCCAAAATCGAGGTCACCAGCGTCAGGATCCACTGCTCTTGAGGCAGGCCGGGCACCACGCGGCAGCCTCCCTGATGAAAGCAGCGATCCAAAACATCCACGGTCTCTAAGATGGCGCGGTGGGTGCCGTGCTCCCGCACATAGAATTGATTGCCAAAGCGAGATTGCAGCTCAATCCAAAAGGTACGTGGCAAGATCTCGCGCACAGCATCCCCTACATTAAACGCCAGCAAGTTGCCCCCCCTGGGATCCGCCACCATCAGAACGCTGCGCTCATTCAAGCCCCAGTACTCTTTCACCTGACGGCCTGGAGTTTGATCAAACTGAGTCAGCACCCGCAGCTTCCAGCCGGTGTCTTGCTCTAACTTGTTCAGATGCTGGGCCAGTTGAGCTTCCTGATTGCTGGTCAACTGATCCGCTAAGTCCAAGACCGGCACAGGCGGCTGGGGCAACTCCATCGGCACCACCGGCAGGGCAGGTTGCGCCCAGGTCAGGGATCCCCCGCCCACCGCAATCAACAGCCCAAGGCAAAAGCCCACCCCAACGCGGAGTATCCGTTGCCACTCGATGCTCATGCTGATCCCTCTCTTAGCTTTGACGCTGAGATACTGAGAAATGATGTTAAGAAATGTTTCAATTTCTTATAGATCTATCATGCACCGGAACAAGACGTTTGGCCAGAGGGATCCCGAGGAAGCAGCGGTGGCGAGGGCGATGTTTATATCAAGCTGGGGCTAAAGGTGCCGGCGGGGTCGAAGTGCTGCTTCAGCTTGCGCATCAGACTTGCAGCCGGGCCAAAGTCATGGGCAAGAGCCTTCTTCAGAGCCGGCGGCGCCTCCAGAAGCAGGAGAAATCCGCCCGCAGACTTGAGGTAGCGCTGCAGTTGCATCAGGGATCCCACTTCTGGCTGAACCAGCCAAGCCCGCCCTAGCCCACAGCCTCGGTGCAGTTGCACCTGAGCCCCAGGAAACAGGGTTTGAAACTGCTCCAATGTTGCCAGGCTCTGATTGGGCAGGCACCCGAACTTGGCCAGCACCGCCCCTGAGCCGGGTTGAGGCAGGGGCAGAGAGTCGGGATTCACTTCCTGCAAAGTCAGCCCTGCAGGGGCCAGCCGCCGCGTTTGGGCCATCTGTTGGGCGATTGCTCGCTCCGAGCCGTGAAAGCTGAGCCAAACTTGGGATCCCTCTGCCCTCAGCCAGAGATCCACCCCCACAGGGTTAACGGGGCCGGTCAGCACCTGCCGACACAAAACCTCCAGCTCCGGCAGGGATCCTGTAGCCAGCAAAGCAGACTGAGCTGCCGGCAAGGGGTAAAGCCGCAGGCTCACCTGGGTCAAAATTCCCAAGCTGCCCAAGGATCCGGTGAACAGCTTCATCAGGTCATAGCCAGCAACATTCTTGACAACCCGCCCGCCCGCTTTGGCCACTTCCCCATCCGCCCGCACCCAGGCTATGCCCAGCAGCAAGTCGCGGATCCCGCCGTAACGCCAGCGCAGAGAACCCGTATCGGCAGTGGCGATAATGCCCCCCAGGGTAGCCCGCTCCGGATAGAGGGGATCCACCGGCCACCATTGCCCCCGCTCGGCCAAGATGTGTTGCAGTTCCGCCAAAGTCATGCCAGCTTCCACCGTGACGGTGAGATCAGCAGCCGCATGGTCGATGAGCCGGCGTAAGCCGCGCGTGCTGAGAACCAAATCCACCGGCTCCACAGAGTGGGCCCAGCCCCACTTGCTCCCCTGCCCCAGCGGCAGCACTTTCCGCCCTTGGCACTCCTTTAAGATTCCGGCCAATTCCGAGACCGTTGATGGAGTCTGGATCGGCAAGGGATCCCCTGGATCAGATAGCAAGGTCGCCAGTGAATGGGGAGAAGACATTGGGGAAAGCGAAGCAGAGATTAAACAGAAGCAGAGATTAAAGAGAGAAAACCTGTCCAAACCAGCCTAATTGCGGGGTTATCCCACCCTACCTCAGTCTACAGCCAGCAAAAATCTCAGCTTGGAGAGATGACCCTCAACCAGAGCCAGCCTTCAATGTGGTACCGCCCTTACACAGGTCTGCCGAAAATCTCGGAACCAAAGCTCCGCCTCGTCACTGCTCACCCTGAAAGATCCTGAAGAGATCCATAAGCCTGCAGGGTTTCTCTCTCCCGCAGACTACTATCTGATACTAGTGGAGAAGCCGTGCGCAGCGAAGCAGACTCTACAATCGGAAAACTTTGTAAACTCCGTAAACAATGCAAACAAAAATAAAAAACGGCAACAGTAAAAAACGACGGATTAAGTTGAGCAAGGTAGTTTGCAGACGCTGTGAGCAGATTATCTGCTAGGATGGACGCTCTTTGTATTGGGGAAAAGCAGTCGTGAGTGCGATTAGCAACATCATCTTGGTGGGTATGGGGATCCTCCTGACCCTTGCCAGCCTTTGGTACGGGCAAAACCACCATCTGCTTCCCGAATCTGCTGCCGAATCAGCCCCCTTGTTCGACAGCCTCTTTAACAGCACCATAACCATTGCCACAGGGATCTTTTTGGTGGTACAGGGAGTGCTTCTCTACTGTATTGTCCGCTACCGCAAGCGGCGAGGCGACAAAGGCGACGGGGATCCCAGCCACGGCAATGTGCTGCTGGAGATCGTGTGGACGGCGGTGCCGGCGGTGATCATTCTTTGGTTGGGCTTGGCCAGCTTGGATGTTTACCAGGCCATCTACGGGGGTGCTGATGTCGGCGGGCACATCCACGCAGCCATGGCGATGGAGTCTTCCCACGAAGCTGAGGCGGGGGATCCCGGCTACGCCTACACGCCTGCGGTGCTACCCGGGAAGGAGATGGGCCAGCCGGATCTGGTCGTTCAAGTTCAGGGCATGCAATATGCTTGGATGTTCACCTACCCGGATTCCGGCCTGGTGGCCAGCGAGCTGCACCTTCCTCTGAACAAGCGGGTGCGCTTGGATATGACGGCTCTGGATGTGAACCATGCCTTCTGGGTACCGCAATTTCGCCTGAAGCAGGATGTCATCCCTGGCCGAGAAACCCACCTGGAGTTTGTGCCCACTCAACTGGGGCAGTACCCCATCATCTGCGCAGAGCTGTGCGGCCCCTATCATGGGGTGATGGCAGGGCAATTGTTTGTGGATACGCCGGAAGACTTCGAGCGCTGGCAGCAGGAGCAAGTTTTGGCCGCCCGTGGCGAGGGCAGCACCTTGGCCCTCGTTTCAGATTTCTCGCCAGTCCATCCCTCTCCTCGGCCAGGCTCCCCTGAGGCCGAGTCTGCCTTTGCCCATGTCCACCACCAGCGTTTGGGCGTCTCCCCCTCAGATTTGAAGTCTCTCCAGTCCCATTCTGGATCCCTTCCTTCCGCAGGCTAGCCGGGATCCCTGACGCCCCTTTGGCCTGCGCTTGTGGGAACAACATTCTGCCAACGCGATATAGGAGCTTTTGTGCAATGACCCAGCTGCAAGACAGCCCAAGACTTGTTGCTGCACCGAAGGTTGAACTTGAACTTCCTGCTGAGCCTTGGTGGCGCTTCTTTACCTTCTCCACCGATCACAAGGTCATCGGGATCCAGTACTTGGTGACCACCTTTTTCTTCTACTTGGTGGGAGGGGCGCTGGCGACGGCAGTACGGGCAGAGCTGGCTACTCCAGAGGCCGACTTTCTCGGCTTTGAGCGGTACAACGGTGCCTTTACCCTGCACGCCACGATCATGATCTTTTTGTGGATCGTGCCTGCTTTGGTGGGGGGCTTTGGCAACTACCTGGTACCGCTGATGATCGGGGCGCGGGATATGGCCTTCCCCAAGCTGAATGCAGTGGCCTTTTGGCTGGTTCCGCCCACAGGGATCCTGCTTTTGGCCAGCCTGTTCATAGAGGCTCCGGCTGCCGGCTGGACTTCCTACCCCCCCCTCAGCTTGATCAGCGGCAAAGTGGGCGAAGAACTCTGGATCCTGAGCATTTTGCTGGCAGGAACCTCCTCCATCCTGGCAGCCGTGAACTTCATCACCACCATCCTGAAGATGCGCATGCCCGGCATGAAGATGGAAGACATGCCGCTGTTTTGCTGGGCCATGCTGGCAGCCTCTGTTCTTACCCTCATTGCAACACCGGTTTTGGCCGGTGCATTGATTTTGCTTAGCTTTGACCTCTTGGCAGGCACGGCCTTTTTTAACCCCAGCGGCGGCGGGGATCCGGTGGTGTACCAGCACATGTTCTGGTTCTACTCCCACCCGGCGGTTTACATCATGATCTTGCCGGTCTTTGGCATGATCTCGGAGATTTTGCCGGTGCATGCCCGCAAGCCCATCTTTGCCTACAAGGCCATCGCCTACTCCAGCTTGGCCATCTGCTTTTTGGGGTTGATCGTCTGGGCTCACCACATGTTCACCAGTGGCACCCCTGACTGGATGCGGGTGTTCTTCATGATCGCCACCATGGCCATTGCCGTTCCCACTGGGATCAAGGTGTTTAGCTGGCTGGCCACTTTGTGGGGCGGCAAAATCCACTTCCGCTCGGCCATGCTGTTTGGCATGGGTTTTGTCTCGATGTTCGTGATCGGCGGCTTGGGCGGGATTATCCTCGCCTCGGTGCCTCTGGATATCCACGTTCACGACACCTACTTTGTGGTGGCCCACCTACACTACGTGTTGTTTGGCGGCAGCGTCTTTGGGATCTATGCCGGCATCTACCACTGGTTCCCCAAGATGACGGGGCGGCTGCTGAACGAGTTTTGGGGGCGGGTGCACTTTGTGTTGACCTTTGTCGGCCTTAACATGTGCTTCTTGCCGATGCACAAGCTGGGCCTGATGGGGATGCCCCGCCGGGTGGCCCAGTACGATCCCCAATTTGCCGACCTCAACTGGATCAGCTCGGTGGGGGCCTTTGTTCTGGCCATTTCCACCCTGCCCTTTTTGGTTAACGCCATCTACTCCTGGGTGGCCGGGCCAAAAGCTGGGGATAATCCTTGGCAGGCCCTGACACTGGAGTGGACAACTTCTTCTCCCCCGCCCCATCACAACTTTTATGGGGATCCCATTCTGCTAACTGGCCCCTACGACTACGGCTTGCACAGCAAAGAGACGCTGGACTACTTTGCTGCTCAGTTGCAGAGCTTGCGGGAGCTGGCGCTGGCAGAAGCGGAGCCTACTTCTTCTTAGCAGGCCGGATGCCCGGTGGGCGGCTGATCCCCTGCTCACTGGGTATTCCAGTCTTGGCTGGGCTGCTTGTACAGCCTCAAGAAGTCTCAGGAATTCAGGAATTTAGGTGGAAAGGAATATGCAAGGATCCCTTGCCTCTGAAACGCTGATGGTTGGCCACTCAAGGGCCCACACTGCCCATGCTGAGCACCCGGATCATCGCGTCTTTGGCATCTTGATGTTTTTGGTGGCAGAAGGCTGTCTTTTCCTAGGGCTGTTCATGGCCTACCTGGCCTATAGCCTCACCGCCCCGGTGTGGCCGCCGGAGGGAACCCCAGAGCGGGAATTGCTTTTGCCTGGGATCAACACGGTGATTTTGCTCTCCAGCAGCTTCGTCATTCACAAAGCTGGGTCGGCCATCAAGGCCAATGATGTCAAGGGCCTGCGACTGTGGTTTGCCCTCACAGCCCTGATGGGGGCGGTTTTCCTGGCAGGGCAACTCTATGAGTACAGCAACCTGGAGTTTGGCCTCACCACCAATTTGTTTGCCAGCACCTTCTATGTTTTAACGGGGTTTCATGGTCTTCACGTGCTGGCAGGGTTGCTGTTTATTCTGGCGGTGCTCTGGCGCTCCTTTAAACCCGGCCACTACAGCGCCCAACATCATTTTGGCGTCGAAGCTGCCGAGATCTACTGGCACTTTGTGGATGGGGTTTGGATCGTGTTGTTTATCTTGCTCTATTTGCTCTGAGGTTGTCTCGAAGCCATTTTGGCAGCAACCCGTAGAGCCATTTCAGCTCTGCTCCATGGTTACCTCAAGTGGCAGTGGATCGGCTCGCTGGGCCAACGGTTCCCCTCTCCCCAAGAAGAGCGGCGGCTGAGGTCTGAGAGCGGCTGCGGGAAGATGAGCCTTTCTGGAGAAAGGCCACGATTTGGATCAGCGCTTCTTGAAAGGCATCTCGTTCCGGCTGTCCTTGCTTGAGGTTGTATTCCAATTGCAAAAGCTGCTGCATTGCTTTCAGTAAAGCTGTGGTCTTCAGGGATCCCACCTCTTTTTGCAGAAAGTAAACCCGATTGGGATTCCCGATTTCTGCTTTCTGGGCGATGACCTTGGGATCCCGTTCTCCCTGATCCAGCAGCAGCCGCACCCATAGCCAGGTGCGAAATTGGCCTACCAACACCGCCAGAATCCTCAGGGCCGGCTCGTTGTGATCCAGCAGATGGGTCAAGATGCGTAGGGCTTGTTCCAGATTCCCTTTGCGCAGGGATCCCGCCAATTGAAAGCTGTTGTAGGCGCTGGCGGGAACTAACGCCTCGACTTGTTCAGGAGAAATGGGATCCTGTTGACCTGCCGTAAACAGGGCCAGCTTTTCCAATTCCATCGCCAAGCGACGGGAGTCATTGCCCACCGCCTCGGCCAATTTCTGGGCGGCTGCCGGGCTGAGGGCCAGATCCCGTTGTTCAGCTTCCCGCTGCACCTGCTGGAGAATGCCCTCCTCATCCCAAGGGGCCAGTTGGGAAAACTCGCGGACAATGGCCGTTTTCTTGAGGATTTTGGTGGATTTCAGGCGCCCATCCGGTTTGCTGCTGGTGGTCAAGAGCAAATGGGTGGTGGGGGGCAACTGGGCCAGTGTGCGCTCCACTTCTTCCCACAGATCTTCCGAGCAATGGTGGGTGAGCGTCGTCTCTTCCAGCCAAACCAAGCGGGCGGTGGATCCCAGCGGCGGGGTCATGGCTTGGTTGAGCCCGGCAACCGTGGATTCCGGCGGCAGGCGATCGTAGTTAAAAGCTGCCCAGTGGGGATCCAGCACTTGATCCCGCAACTGCTGTACCGCCTGCATCAGGCGATAGGTATCATCCCCCCAGTACAGGTAAACGGGCACGCTTCGACCGATTGATCCCCAATCTCCCAGCGGAGATCTCCATTTATTCACAATCTACTCAATAGCCAAATGCAGCCATGGCACGGGATCCACCGAATGGTTGTGGACAAATAGCCCCCAATGCAAGTGGGGCCCCGTAGCCGTTCCCGTAGCCCCAATGGCCCCAACCGGCTGGCCGGCTTCCACCCACTCTCCCTCTCGCACATCGATGCGGCTCAAATGCAGCAACAAGCTGGTCACTCCTTGGCCGTGATCGATGCCGATGGTATTCCCGTGAACGCGAAAGCCTTCCGATTCGTAGCCCACCAGCCTAACCCAACCGGCTGCGGGAGCCACCACCACTGCCCCCACAGGGCCTGCATAGTCAATACCGCGATGATAATAATCTTCCGCAAACTGGCCGTTGTAGTAGCGGCGCACCCCAAACGCAGTGGTAACCGGGCCTTGGGCTGGACGGTGAAAATACCCTTGCCAGTACTTCTCCGGGCTGATGTGCTGCCGAAAAGCCTCTACCTTAGTCCATTCCACCTCTGTGGCCCAGACGCTGGCCCCCGCCGGTAGGCGAATCCTTTGAACGGGGAACTCTCGCGGTTGCAAAGACAGTTGCAAGGGAGGTGGGATGGCATCTTGGATAAACCCTTGGATCTGAATCTGGCGAGCTCCAGGAGCATCCAAAGGGGTAGTGGGGATCAACGCCCGCCAACGGTTGGCCGCTATCTGGAAAGCTGGGTAGTGGGCTTGTGTGCCATCGGGATGGATTAGGCTGACCCTAGGCCAATCCCCAAGCAAAGTTTCCGGTGCGGCTGTGATTTGCACAGAAACGGTGTACCCCAAAAGGGGATCGGGAGGGCTCACCTGCACCTGGAGAGTACTGGCCTCAGCAGAGAGCGCTCCCAGACAGATCCCACAGCCCAAGCCCAAGATGATCTTTATCTCGGATCTTTGTCTCGACATTCATCCTCACCCCTTCCCACCTCATCCGTATTTTCCCCATACTTCATTTTGCGTAAGCCAGCTCACCTTGTCTAAGCGGTTTGGCTGGGATCCCTGCTCAGCTTGGTGGAGGGAGCCAGTCTCGCCCCTAGCTTGACTCAAGTTATTTAAGAATAGGTCAAGTACTCGCCCTGTCTGGCGAAAACAAAGGCATCTTTACATAACTTTCATAATCCAGAAGTCTCCGCAGCTCAAAAAGTTCTGTATTCCCACTGAAGAGGTTTCGTAGACCTTCTCCTACAGTTGAATTAGGAGCAGAGACTGCAGGGTTAAAGATTATGGATGGCATTGGCGAGTTTGAGTTTAAGGTGCAAATCTTAGCCCGTTGCATGGGATCCGCCCTGGGTCTGGGCCGTCCTACTCGTATTCAGATTCACTATTCCAACTCCAATTCCCAGAACGCAGTTAGAGCCAAGGAAGGTTGGTCTGGATCCCGCTTAGGCGATCAAATCCCTTCTCCTAATGCCGAAGGTGAAAGAGGATCTCAAGGTCAAGTGCTAGCCTGTGTTGCCTGAAGAATCTTTTGAGAATCGGTCTGTGGTAGATCAGGAGATCTTCGATTGCGGCAATCCAACATTTGATTGAAGATTGAGATAGAGCTTTTTGTAGTTTTTCCTGCTGTTCTTCTTTGCTTTTTACAGAGACTTGTTCTTAAGATTGAAAACCCAACTTTGATAACTCTTCGATGCCTTTTGTCTTGTAGAGTCTTGTGAGTCAGCCGGTTCTTTGTTTTTGTTGAGGGGTACTTTGTCCGGCTGGCGCGATAAGAAGTTGCGCTCTTCTTCGTTGTCTCTTTGCCTCTGGGGATATAAGCTGGAACTTCGTCCCACCGACGCAATCGGAAGGTGACTTGGGGCGTATGAACTTGTGCCCAACAGGCTCCGGAGGGTTATGGAACGAGCAACGCAACGGTGGCACGGTTTTCTGCTGCGCGATTTTCCCATCAAGGCTTGGTGGCAGGGAAGCCTTTTGGGTCGTCTATTGGGATCCCTGCAGAGTTGGGGGAAAAGCAGCGTATTGGTGCAGACTTCCGACCGCATCGGCCTGGGGCTAGTGCTGCTCTACTGGATTTTCTCTGCACAAAGCTCCACCGGCATCCTGGGCCTGATTTTGCTGGCTATGGCTGCTCTGGTGGGCCTGTGCGCTTTGGTGGAAATGCCGATTGGGCTGCCGCTGCATCTGCCCCTGGGCCTTTTCTGGGGAATTGCCACCTTGGCAACGATTCTCTCTCCGGTTGCCTACGCAGCACGGGATGGCTGGCTGAAGTTGACTCTCTACCTGGCTGGTTATCTGTTGTTGCATCGTCTGCTGCGCAAACCCCAATTCCGAGATGGGATTGTGGGATCCCTGCTTTTGGTCAGCTTGGTGATGGGGGTCTACGGCCTGCGGCAATACTTTTATGGGGCAGCGGAACTGGCCACCTGGGTGGATCCGGAGTCGGGTTTGGCGGGTCTGACGCGGGTGTACAGCTATCTGCGCAACCCAAATCTGTACGGGGGCTACTTGATCCCGGTCATTCCCCTGGGGCTGGCCGCCACTTGGATTTGGCCCAGTTGGGGAGCGAAACTCCTGGCCGGGTTTACGACGGCGGTGAACCTGATTTGCCTGTTGCTCACCTACAGTCGCGGTGCCTGGATTGGGGGGCTGGCTATGCTCACCCTGATGGCCGTGTTGTTGGCGCAGTGGCACTCTATCGATTTGCCGGCTCGTTGGCGGCGTTGGGCCTTGCCGGTTCTGTTGAGTGGAGGGGGGGCCGCTTTGTTGCTCGGAATCCTGACGGTACGCTCCCTGCGGCTGCGGGTGCAGAGCCTTTTTTGGGGGCGGCTAGACACCAGCAACAACTTTCGGATCAACGTCTGGGCGGCGGTCTTGGACATGATCCGCGACTTTCCCATCTTGGGGATCGGCCCCGGTAATGTTGCCTTTAACCGCGTCTATCCCCTCTACCAACGAGGCAACTTCAGCGCCCTTGGAGCCTATTCAGTGCCGCTGCAGCTCACCGTGGAGACTGGCTTCATCGGATCTTTAACTTTCGCCTGGTTCCTCTTGGTGCTCTGGGATCACGGCTGGAGATGCTGGAAAACTTTGCTCAACTTGCGGGATCCCCAGGGTCTGTGGGTGGCAGCGGGCTTGGCCGCTTGCACCGGCATGATGGTCCACGGCTTGGTGGATACCATCTGGTATCGTCCACAGGTACAAATGCTGTGGTGGCTTGCGGTAGCGCTCATTACAGCCAGCTTGGCCTCTCTCAGCCCTCAGCCGCTTACAGATGCTGGTGAGACGCCAGTGGGGACTTCCTCCCGTTAAGGTAGCTTAAGCTTGGCCTTCCGGTCTTGACGGGAGCAAATCCAGAGTGGTAAGCATCTTCAGTAGGAGATAAAAATGTATCTGTTTTTACAATTTGCAGGTGTCAGTAGTGTTAGAAATTAGCGGAATTGTCCGGGGTGCAGGAGGCAAATGAAAAAAATCGAGGCCGTAATCCGGCCATTCAAGTTGGATGAGGTCAAAATTGCTTTGGTCAATGCCGGAATTGTCGGCATGACCGTAAGTGAAGTACGGGGTTTTGGCCGGCAAAAGGGACAAACCGAGCGTTATCGGGGATCCGAGTACACGGTAGAGTTCCTACAAAAGCTGAAAGTGGAGATCGTGGTCGAAGATGACCTGGTGGATACGGTGGTGGAGAAGCTGATTGCAGCGGCTCGCACCGGCGAAATCGGGGATGGCAAGATTTTCATCAGCCCCGTCGAAAAAACCATCCGCATCCGAACTGGCGAGCTCAACCAAGATGCCCTATGAGAAGGGATCACGTTCAGGGTTTGGGTTGCCCGGCCTGAGCCTCGTGTGAGTTTGCTTCATGTCTCTTTTGCTGTATATCTGATGAGGTGTTCTTGCCCTACTTTTCGGGTAATGTGTTGCGAGAAGTACTGTCACTTTAGGTGAGTCGAAAAGCATGAGTACGACAATGATCCAAAAGCTCAAGAGCCAGGTGCCCCAGTGGCTTTGGCGACCGGCCAAGTGGAGTCTGACTGCCGCTCTAATGGCTGCGCTGGTTTTTCTATTCGGCCAGGGAACTGCCTTTGCTCAAGAGGCCGAGGAAGTTCAGAAACACGCTGACGTTGTTTGGACGATCGTGTCGGCGGCCTTGGTGTTCTTCATGCAGGCGGGGTTCGCCATGGTGGAGACGGGCTTTACCCGCGCCAAGAATGCCGCCAACATCATGATGAAGAACTTGATGGACTTCTGCATGGGCTGTTGCGCCTTCTGGTTCATCGGGTTTGGCCTCATGTTCGGCAAAAGTGCTGGCTTCTTCGGCACTGACTGGTTTGCTTTTGGCTGGCAGCAGGCTTACGAGGCAGATGGCTGGCCCTTTACTTTCTTTGTCTTCCAGATGGTGTTTGCCGCTACCGCCGCCACCATTGTTTCCGGAGCGATGGCAGAGCGCACCAAGTTCTTGGCCTACTTGATCTACTCGATCGTTATTTCTGGGCTAATCTACCCCATCTCTGGGGGTTGGGCCTGGAACGGGCTGTTCGGCGACTACAACGGCGGCACAGCCGGCTGGCTGGAAAATCTGGGCTACATCGACTACGCCGGGTCGGGGGTGGTGCATTTGGTAGGGGGCGCTGCGGCCTTGGCAGGTGCAATCGCGCTTGGCCCTCGCATTGGCAAGTACGGCCCCAATGGAGAGCCGCGGGCTATTCCCGGCCACAACCTGCCGCTGGGGATGTTGGGGGTGTTTATCCTCGCCTTGGGCTGGATCGGGTTTAATGCCGGTTCCACCACTGCAGCCTCTGTCGATATTGGCTGGATTGCCATGAATACGCTGCTGGCAGCTTCGGCTGGAGCAATTGGGGCGATGTTCACCTCTTGGGTTCATTTTGGCAAGCCGGATATGACCTTTGCCGCCAACGGTGTCCTGGCCGGCTTGGTGGGGATCACTGCCCCTTGCGATAGCGTCCATCCTTTGGGTGCTCTGATCATCGGCTCGGTGGCCGGGATTCTGGTGGTGATTTCGGTGGTGATCCTGGATACGGTGCTGAAAATTGATGACCCGGTGGGCGCGATTTCGGTACACGGCACCTGTGGTATCTGGGGGGTGTTGGCAGCAGGGATCCCCTTCTTTGCCAATGCCAACTATGCTGAAGAGGTCACCTGGGCCCAATTTGGGGTACAAGTGGTGGGCGCTCTGGCCTACTTCCTCTGGCCCTTTATTACCTGCTTGATCCTGTTCTTTATCCTCAAGGCTGTAACCGGCCTGCGCACCAGCGCCGAGGAAGAGATCGCCGGTTTGGATGTGGGCGAGCATGGCAACGTGGCCTACCCCGACTTCGTTACTGCTGCCACCGATTCGGAGCAATCTTGAGCCGTTGTGCTCGGTCTGACCTGGGGTTGCCGGATCGGAGCATTGCTGAACTGAGCATCAAATGAGCATCAAAAGGGAGGGTCAGGGCTGGCCCTCTCTTTTATGGCTTGCTAATGTATTTGGTGGCATTGGTGTAGGTGGTTACGGGTAGGAGGGGAGAAATAGCTCAAAATCGAGGTGTGGGACTTGGAATCGAGATGAAAAGTCAGATAGGTGAGACTGTTTTCTCTCGTCTTCGGCAGGGGATCCTTTTGGGTTTGAGGACAGGGGGGAAAGTCCTGCTGGGGGTTGGAGCTTTGCTGGGGTTGGGAAGTTTGGTTGCCCCGCCTGCTCTGGCCCAGACGGATCTCACGGCTCTGGAACAGGCTCTCCCACCCGAGGCTTGGGCTGAGCTACAAACCTTACTGAAAACTCAGCAATACCATGCCGACATCGTCTGGACAACGGTGGCCGGGGCGCTGGTGTTTTTCATGCAGGCGGGCTTTGCCATGGTGGAGGCGGGCTTCACGCGGGCTAAAAATGCTACCAACATTGTCCTGAAGAACCTGATGGACTTCTGCTTCGGGGCCTGCGCTTTTTGGTTTTTGGGGTTTGGGCTGATGTTCGGATCCCATGTGGCCGGTTTTTTGGGCACCAACTGGTTTTTTTTCAACTGGCAACAGGGAGCTGAAGCCGGCAGTCAAAACGATGCTTGGCCTTTCACGTTCTTCTGTTTCCAACTGGTGTTTGCCGCCACCGCTGCCACCATTGTCTCCGGGGCAATGGCGGAACGCACCCGCTTTTTGGCTTATTTGATTTACTCCATCGTCATCTCTGGGGCGATCTACCCGATTTCCGGGGGCTGGGCCTGGAATGGCCTGTTTGCCGACTACAACGGTGGTACAGCCGGCTGGCTGGAAAACCTGGGCTACATTGACTTTGCCGGGTCGGGGGTGGTGCACTTGGTGGGTGGGGCTGCAGCTTTTGCGGGAACTTTGGTGTTGGGGCCGCGCTTGGGCAAGTATGGTCCCAATGGGGAGCCGCGGGCTATTCCCGGGCATAGCTTACCCTTGGGCATGTTGGGGGCGTTGATCCTGTGGCTGGGCTGGATTGGCTTTAATGCCGGCTCTACAACGGCAGCGATTCCTGATATTGGCTGGATTGCTTTCAATACCTATTTGGCCGGGGCGGCAGGAGCCATCGGCGCTCTCTGTACTTCCTGGGCCATTTTTACCAAGCCGGACATGACGTTTGCAGCCAATGGGACACTGGCGGGGCTGGTGGGCATTACTGCCCCTTGCAACACTGTTCATCCTTTGGGGGCAATCCTTATCGGCTCGGTGGCCGGGGTGTTGGTGGTGTTGTCGGTGCTGTTTATCGAGGGCACCTTGAAGGTGGATGACCCGGTGGGGGCGGTGTCGGTACATGGGGTGTGCGGCGCTTGGGGGGTCATTGCTGCAGGGATCCCGTGGTTTGCCCATGCGGAAGCGGGGGTGACTTGGGCGGTGTTGCCGGTACAGATTCTGGGGGTTATTGCCCTGGGAGGATGGTCTTTTATCTGTTGTCTGGCTTTGTTTTTGATTTTGAAGGGCACCATCGGTCTGCGCGTCTCGGCAGAAGAAGAGTTGGCCGGCTTGGATATTGGCGAGCACGGCAACATTGCCTACCCTGACTTTGTCACTGCTTCGGGAGAGTTGGAAGGTTGAGCAGTACACTGGGATCCGGTTGGATGCACTTTTGGATCCCATGCACCTTCTGATCCCGGCGGCTGGCAGCGGCAAGCGAATGGGGGCTGCGGTCAACAAGCTGTTGCTGCCGCTCTTGGGTCAGCCAATTTTGGCTTGGACGTTGCAGGCTGCGGATCAGGCCAGCTCCATCGAGTGGATTGGCATTCTCTCCCAACCCGGCGATTGGCCAGCCATCGAGCAGATCCTGGCGGCAATGGATCTGTCCACGCCGGTGCAGCTTTTACAAGGGGGGGCGACGCGGCAGGAGTCGGTTTGCAAGGGGGTTGAGTATCTCTATGGGTGGGGGACGGTGGAATGGGTGCTGATTCACGATGGGGCCCGCTGCCTGGCTACCCCTGAGTTGTTCGATCGCTGTAGTGCTGCTTTGCAGCAGGTGGATGGTCTCATCGCGGGGATACCTGTCAAGGACACGATTAAAGTCGCTGAGGCAGGCCCAAAAGGGATCCAAATTCAGTCAACCCCAGAACGCAGCCGGCTGTGGGCAGCGCAAACGCCGCAGGGGTTTCGCCTGTCGATGCTATGGCAAGCCCATCGGGAGGCTCTGGCCCAGGGTTGGCAGGTAACCGATGATGCAGCCCTATTCGAGAAGCTGGGTTGGCCAGTCTACATCGTCGAAGGGGAGGAATCCAATCTGAAGCTAACCACCCCCCTGGATGTGTTGCTGGCCGCACAAATCTTGCAGCAGCGTCTCGGACCAGCGCGTTAGCTCAATTCAATCCCGGTAGGGCCAGTCTCAACCTTGGGAATTAAAAGTAGGGAGGAAGAAATCTAGGTTCACTAAGAGCACTTTGATCACCCCATCTCTTGTGGTCCGTTGGAAATGAAAATGATAAGTCTGGCTGTTTAGAATCTAATGCACCCAAGACACCTGAAACCAAGCAAAAGATGAGATTAATGCACTTTTCACTTTCTTCATAAACTTGCCGTTCTGAGAACCGAACTACAACCCAGCCTCTATCCGCTAGATAAGCATCACGCTTACTTTGCTTAGGATCATTCACAGTATGGGCTGGCCTACACAGATTACCTTCAAGAAACCATGGCTCATCAATTTCAATGTCAATGAGTAAAACGAGTGATCTTTTTCCATCTCTAGATACCTGCATTGCGATATCAGGGGTATAGCACCGGACACTAGACTGCTCTATGCACCAGCACCAGTTGCCCATGCCGATTGCAGCTTGCCCATCAAAGGCTGGGGTAGCTCGGGTAGATTTGGCCTAACAGGGCGTTCCGGCATTCGAGGTAGTTCAGGTTCCGTTGGGCGCTCCGGCATCTGTGGCGGCTCCGGCTCCAGCGGACGGGCAGGCATCTGTGGCGGCTCAGGCTCCGGCGGGCAAGGTGGGAGATCTGGCCCCCTCAGGAGGAGAGCAATCGGCTGGGGTAAAACAACGTAGGGATAATAGTCTTTCCGAACGTACCTTAAGATGGGATGCGAGTGCCTGTCGTGATCTTGCCTGCTTGAGCCTCCAGATAAGTTCCCTTGGAATCCAGTTTGAAAAGACTTTGGAAAAGGGATCTTCAAAGAGGCCCTTGAAGGGGTAGGAAGCAAGCAAATGCGCGAACCGACGTCGTGGCCTGTCTACATTGTCGGGGCTGGCCCCGGGGATCCGGAGCTGATTACCCTGCGGGGGCAAAGACTGCTGGCGGAAGCCGATGTAGTGTTCTACACAGGTTCTTTGGTGCCAGAGGGAGTGTTGGCCCATTGTCGCCCTGGGGTTGAGGCCATTGACACCCGCTCCTTCACGCTGGAAACGCTGCTGCCGCAAATTGTGGAACGGGTCAAGGCGGGGCGGCGGGTGGTGCGGCTGCAGGATGGGGATCCCTGCCTTTACGGCGCTCTGCACGAGCTGCTGATCCGGCTGGCGGAGGCAGGGATCCCTTTTGAGATCGTGCCGGGAGTAAGCGCCTTTCAATTGGCAGCCGCCCGTTTGCAGGTGGAGTTGACCATACCCAAGTTGGTACAGACGATTATCCTCACCCGCGCCAGCGGTCGCACCCAGGTACCGGAAGCAGAAGCCCTGGCCAGTCTGGCAGCCCACCGCGCCTCTTTGTGTCTATATCTGAGCGCCCGCCACGTAGAACAAGCGCAGGCAGATCTGCTGGCTCACTACCCCGCCGATACCCCGGTTGCCGTTTGTTATCGCTTGGGTTGGCCGGACGAACAGATCTGGCTGGGATCCCTGGCCGAGATGGCCGCCCTCACCCGGCAAGCCGGCTTAGAACGCACAGTGCTCTATCTCGTCAGCCCTGCCTTGAAAGGCTTGTCAAGCTCCAGATCTGCCCGCTCGCGGCTCTACAGCCCTGACCACACCCACCTCTTCCGTCCCAGAATGGGCCGGCAGCCCCGTTTGTAACAGGCTCTTTCAGTATATTGACGGACTCCGGCAGATTGAGCACAATGAGGCAGCAAGATGAGGTCAGAGGCCTTGACTTCTGGCGAGGGGGTACTCGTTTTTGCCGAGAGAAGTGGATCCCTCTTGGATTGGAGTTGTTACAAGACCATTTTTTCACTCTCTAACTTAACTTTGCAAACTCTAACTTTATGGCTGGCTCATCTGCTGCTCGCAGCGTGGAAACCCTGATCAAGGCTCTGCAGAAGGCCCTGGCCCCCCTGCCAACCCGTTCGGCCCTGAAGCAAGATGTCCTTTACCTCATGGTGGATCTCCCACGGCAGGGGATGTTTAGCCGCTCTATGGTGTTGCATCGAGTTGCCAGCCAATTGGGGGGCTTGCCTGTGCAGGGAGTTAGCCAACTGGTGGTGTACGGTCGGCTTCAGGGGGAAACACAGCCGCAGTGGAAAAAAGTCTTCTACTTGTCCTCTGGGGAAAGCAGTGCCGATGCCACGCAGATTGTATTACCGGGCACCAAGATTTCTGAGATCAAGGTGCTGGAGGCCCAAAAACCTGTTGTGGATCCCGACCACAACTCCGATTTTCGCAAAGTTAAAACTCTGGGGGCACCGGTTCCCAAAATTCAGAAAGAGCGCTGGCCAGAAGCGGCTCCAAGCCAGGCCTCGGTTGGCCATGCCCCTTCCCAAGACGGGATCCCGACCCCTCTGCCTACAACTGCTCGCCCCAGTTCTCCTATCGACGTTCTGGCCAACTTTCCGACACTTGATCAATGGTTGCACAGGCCTGCTCTAAGGCCCTTCTTGGGGGGAGTTCTGGCTTTGTCTCTCCTGCTGGGGGCTGGGTTGGTGGTGCGCTCTTTTGGGCAAGCCGATGTTCCTGCCCGAGCCAGATCGCTGGGGTTGGGGATCCCGCTGTTGATCTTGGCTGCAGGGGGGGGCTGGCTGGGTTGGCAAGGCCGGCGTGCCATCAACACCTTTGAGCGGGAGGGATCCCAGGATCCCTTTACAGAAGGGCTGTCCTTTTTACAGGCCAATCCAATTCCTGAGGCAGTGGAGCGGTTTCGGGAGGCCGTGCGGCAACAGCCGAATCATGTCGAGGCCCACGTTGAGCTGGCCCATCTGTTGGCAAAAACCAACCGACTGCAGGAGGCATTGAGCCACTACCAACAGGCCAAACACCTGAACCCGAACTGGAGCGGCATCAACACCCACCTGGTGGAAACCCTGAAGGCTCTAGCACGGCAGTGGCTGGCCCAGCATCAGCCGGATGAAGTTCTGGCCCACTTACCCGAAGCATTCCCCCTCACCCAGGGATCCGCCCAAGCTGAGATCTATAGCCTGCTCGGCCAAGCCTGGGCAGAGAAGGGCAACTGGGCAGAAGCGTTGGCCCAGCAACAAAAGGCCCTGGGGCTGGATCCCCACTTCAGCGAGGCTCATCTCTGCATTGCTCAAGTTCGCCTCAAGCTGGGGCAATGGGACGAGGCCATCGATTCCTGTTGGGCTGCTTTGGAGTTGAATGATCGCCTGGGCCTGGGCCACGTCGTGATGGGACAAGCGCTGATGCGCAAAGGACAGCTAAAAGCGGCAATCGCAGCCTTCCGAACTGCTCTCAACCTGGATCTCGCTCCTGAGTTGGCAGCCGGTGTGCGGGTGGATCTGGGTTTGGCAATGGTGCATGCAGGTCATCTGGCTCAAGCCAGCCAAGAGTTCAGCCAGGTGATCTTCAATGGCCAGTTCAAAAGACAGCAGGCTCGCGCCTACTACGGTTTGGGTCTGGTGTTGGCAGGCCAAGAGCAATACAGCGAAGCCATCAAGAACTACCGGCGGGCTTTGGAGCTGGCCCCCGATCTGCACGCAGCAATGGCCGCCATTGGCCTAGCCTACTTGGGGCCCAAACAACGGGATGCCTCTGGGCGCAAGTTCATCCAGCCCCAACAGTTGCAGCAGGCTATGCAGCAGTTTGAACAGGCCCTCGAAGGAGATTCAGAGTTGCCAGAAGCTCACTTTGGCCTGGGCGAAGTGGCGCGCATCAAGGGGGATCTAACCTCGGCGGAGGCCAGCTATCGACGGGCCATTCGCAGCAATGGCAGCTATGGAGCAGCTCACTATCGTCTGGGATCCATCCTTGCCCGCCAAGGCAAGCTGGAGCAGGCCATTGAACACTTTCGCTCGGCTTTGGAAATCGCTCCCAACTTCTCCGAAGCCAGAGTGAGCCTGCAACGGCTTCTCTCCAAACAGATGGAAGAGGCCCATACCGGCCTACTCGTCCCGTAAGGTGGGATAGGATCTTCCAGTTAAGGTTCTCTCAACCCATGACACCAACGCCAGGTTGGGTGGTCAGCCCTGCAACCGCCATCCAGCTCATCCAACAAGGGGCAACGCTTCTGGATGCACGCAGTGCGGAATTGCAAGCCGACGGGATCCTGAAGGGTTCAATTCCGGTGAACTGGACGGAGTTTACTCAACCAGAGGCTGCCAACAGCGGCAAGCTGTTGGCAGATGATGCCCTTCTCACCGAAAAGCTGCAGGGCCTTGGCGTGTTTCAGGGGCGTCCGGTGGTGGTGGTGGCCGATCCGCTGCGGGGTTGGGGAGAAGATGGCTGGATCGTTTGGATGTTGCGCAGCTTGGGTCATCCCCAGGCAGTCATGGTGGACGGGGGCTATCCGGCCCTGGTGAAGGAGGGAGTGCTGACCACAACCCGACAAAGCGCCGACGAACCGCAACGGGGCGACTTTGTAGTGCGGCGAACCGACCGGTGGGAGATCGACCGGGACACTCTGCGGGCCAGCCTTGGCTCCGACCGTGTGGCCATCCTCGACAGTCGCGAAGCCCAAGAATACAAGGGAGCCACCCCCTATGGTGAGGCGCGCGGTGGACACATCCCCGGCGCTGTGCATCTCTACTACAAGGAGCTGATGGATGCGGCGGGATCCCTATTGCCGCCCGATGAAATTCACGCCCGCCTGCAAAAAGCCGGGATCCCTCCAGAAGCCGAGATCATTGCCTACTGCACAGCTGGGGTTCGCTCCGCTTGGGTCACGGTGGTTTTGACCCATTTGGGCCGGCAGGCCAAAAGCTATTCCGGTTCCATCCTGGAATGGGCAGCCGGGGATCTCCAGAAGTTCCCGCTCCAGCCATGAGGGGATCCCTGCCCACTGTGATCTTGGCCGGATGTGGCTATGGAGCCATCGACGCCTTGCGGGCGCTCAAAGGGCAGGCACGGGTGATCGCCATCAACCCCTATCCCTACAGTGTTAATTCAGGCATGTCCACGCGGCTGCTGAGTGGTCGGTTTTCTCTGGAGCTGGTGCGGATCCCTTTGCTGGAGCATATTCAAGCCAACGGCGCCCAGTTTTTGCCGGGGCGAGTCACCCACATCCAACCCGAAGCTCGAACCCTGACCCTGGAGAGTGAAGCCGGGATCCAAACTCTGGCCTACGACTATCTGTTGGTGAATGTGGGCCGGGAGTTGCGCCCCATCGATGGGATCCAACATGCCTTTACCATTCGACCGGCAGAACAATTGGTGGCCGCCCAAACCTGGATCCGGCAGTGCTGGCAACGGGCAGCCCAGGGGGATCCGACGCCGGGTCTGTTGACCTTTGTGGTGGCAGGGGGAGGCTGTACCGGCACAGAGCTGATGGGGGAACTCTACGATCTTTGCCGGGAAATGAGCGCAGAAACAGGGATCCCCTTGGCTCAAGCCCGGCTGATCTTGATCCATCGCCAGGCCCATCTGGTCGAGGGCTTCTCGGAACCCTTCCGCCGGGCGGTGGAAAGGGAAATCCGCCGTCTGGGGGTGGAAATCTGGGCCGGATGTCAGGTGAAAGCCTTTGGGCCGGAGCATGTGTGGCTCTCGGATGGCACCGAGTTGATAGCTCAGACTCGCCTGTGGGCAGGTGGCTTCCAGGCGCCGGCCTGGTTGAGCACCTGCGGCTTGCCAACAGGGCCGACGGGAGCCCTGCTCGTGGACAAATACCTGCGGGTGCAAGGCTCAGAGCACATCTTGGCGGTGGGGGACTGCGCTGACTTTGTTTGGGGATCCCGCCTCTTGCCCAAGATCGGCGTGTACGCGGTGCGCCAGGGGCCAATTGCAGCCCAAAACCTGCTGCGGCTCATCCGCGGCCAACCTCTGATCCCCTACCGACCGCAGGCCACGGTTTTTGTTTGTGTAACGGTGGGGAACCGCGTTGCCGTTGCCGAGAAAGGCAGGCTGGTCTGGCGCGGCTATGCAGCCACGGTGCTGAAGAACTTTTTTGATTGGCTGTACATGCGCAAACTTAAGCCCCTGCGCTGGCAGGAGTTTTTCTACTGACTCAAGCTCTACCAAGAACGGGGTTAAGATCAAAACCAGATGGGCCAGGTCGGGCTCGCTTCCCAAATCCTGAATATCTGAGAACTATGGCTATTCCCGGCGGCAATGGGCTATGAGCGGATCGACTTTTGCCGACCGGCCAGAGCAGCGACCAACCAGGAGCAACAATGCCTCTAGATAACCTGCGCGGACTCTATCAGCAAGTCATTCTGGAGCGGTACAAAAAGCCCCACAACTTCGGCAGAGTGGATCCCGTCCACCGCCACCAGCGCGGCCACAACCCCTCCTGCGGCGACACCATCGACCTCACCTTACAACTGGATCCCAGCCAGGAGCGGATTGTCGATATCAAATTCGAGGGGGCAGGCTGTGCCATTGCCCTGGCTTCTGCCGATCTCATGGCGGATGCGGTGCGGGGGCGCACCATCCCCGAAGCTCTGCAGTTGGTGGAGCGCTTCCAAGCCATGATGCGCGGTGGCGAAGAGTTCCCGCGGGAGCAACGGGCTTTGAACGCCATGAAAGGGGTAGCCCAATTTCCAGTGCGCATCAAATGCGCCAACCTGGCCTGGCATGCGCTCAAATACGCGCTGGAATCGCCCGAACCCCAGGCCAATGGGTCGGCCTTTGTGAGCAACGAAAACACCGACTGACCAAAAGGCGCGGCAAGCCCCGTC
>NZ_JANSHV010000077.1:0-15603 GCF_047461775.1 Synechococcus sp. R6-5 | reverse complement strand
CTTATTATTGACTAGAGTCATGCTCCATAGCAGATCCCCTAGCTGCTGAGGTTACTGAAATTGCACCGCGTCAGGGTCGGCACCGTTCGCCTCACCAAGCCCGTCAGCACGTTGCCGGGGCCGATTTCCCACACCTCTTGGATGCCGTCGGCGGCCATCTGCAACACGGTTTCTCGCCAGCGGACAGGGGCAGTCATCTGGGCCAGTAGCGCCTGCTTAAGGGCTTGCGGATCCCGGCTGGCGGTGGCAGTGCAGTTGCTGTAGACGGGCACTCGCGGCGGCTGAAAGTCAACAGCGCGCAAGGTGTGGGCAAACTCCTCGGCAGCAGCCTTCATAAAGGGCGAGTGAAAGGCGCCACTTACCTTGAGGGGAACGGTGCGCTTGGCCTGCAACTGCTCACAGACGGCTTGCACCCCCTCCACTGAGCCGCTGATCACCACCTGATCCGGGCTGTTGTCGTTGGCAAGGGTGACATCGGGGATCATCTGGCACAGGTGCTCCAGCTTGTCGCGGTCAAACCCCATCACTGCCGCCATGCTGCCCGGGGGATCCCCTGCGGCTTCCATCAGTTGGCCCCGCAGCGCCACCAGCCGTAGGCCGGTTTCGAAATCAAACACGCCGGCAGCGTAGAGGGCGCTGTATTCGCCCAGACTGTGGCCAGCAGTGCAGGCAGGAGCCTGTCCCTGGGCGTAGAGATAGTCCGTCAACAGGGCCGATACGGTGAACAAAGCCGGTTGTGTGTAGCCGGTCTGGTGGATCTGGTCTTCCGATAAATCTAGGGGATCCCATCCCAGCATCTGGCGGGCCAAAGCCAACTTCTGGGCTGCTCCCTGCCAGTTCCGCAAATCCCTTCCCATGCCCACCGCTTGGGATCCCTGGCCGGGATAGATCCAGGCAACGGTCATTAATTCATTTCCCCCAACGAAACACAATCGCCCCCCAGGTAAGGCCGGCGCCAAAGCCCGCCATCACCCCCAGATCGCCGGCGCCAAAGCGTCCCTGCTCGATCCAAGTGGCCAAGGCAATCGGCACCGAAGCGCCCGAGGTGTTGCCGTAATGCTCTAAGACGCTGGCCACCCGCTGCGGATCCAGCTGCAGGCGCTTGGCTACTGCATCGAGAATGCGCTGGTTGGCCTGATGAATAAAATATCCCTGTACTGCTTCCGCCGGGATCCCGGCCCGGAAGAGAGCCTTCTCGATAACCTCCGGCACCGCCTGGACGGCGAACTTGTAGACCTCGCGGCCATTCATGGTGATGGGGCAGCAGCGATACTGCCCCACCTGCAGGGATCCCACCAGGGGCTTGGCCTCTGTAGCCATGGACAAGCTGAGCAGCTGGCTGCCACTGCCATCGCTGCGCAGCTCAATGCTGAGGATCCCGCCGGTTTCCCCCGCCTCCAGAACCACCGCCCCGGCCCCATCTCCAAACAAGACACAGGTGGTGCGATCTGCCCAGTCCACCGTACGGGAGAGCACATCCGCCGCCACCACCAAGGCCCGCCGGTACAGCCCGGTTTGCAAAAACTGCGCTGCCGTGGCCACTGCAAAGACAAAGCCCGTGCAGGCTGCCGTCAGATCAAAAGCCACCGCCCGCGTTGCTCCCAGAGCTGCCTGCACCTGAGGGGCCGAGCCAAACCGATCGACACCGGTGGAAGTGGCCAGCAGGATCAAATCCAGGTCTTGAGGCAAGATCCCGGCCTGAGCCAAAGCGGCCTTGGCTGCCTGGACCGCCAAATCCACCAAGCTCAGCTCAGGGGGCAGAATGCGCCGCTGACGAATGCCGGTGCGGGGCCAGATCCATTCGTCGGAAGTTTCGACGATCTGGCCGAGATCGTCGTTGCTCAGGCAGGGATCCGGCAGGGCAGCCCCTGCCCCCACCAGCCGCACGGTCGGGAGGCTATGGCTGGGCATCTTCCACGGGTTCGGGACAGCGGGAGGAAGTCCTTTCCAGGGATCCCAACGGCAACACTTCCGGGCCAGAGCCAGAGTAGACCTGAAGGGGCCGGGTGCGCCGCCTGGGGTTGGATTCAGGTTCGCGAGGGTCAACCATTTCCGCCTGCAGCCGCTGTAGGATTTTCTGTTCTGCCGCCTCTTTGGCCAAACGAATGGCATGGTAAACCATCGCCGCCTTGGAGCTGCCGTGGGTAATCACGCAGATGCCGTTGACTCCGAGCAGCAAAGCGCCGCCATACTCCACGTAGTCCATCCGCCGCTTCACCTGTTTTAGGTTGGGTCGGAGCAGCCAGCAGCCCAACTTGCCGCGCCAACCGCGGGGCAGCTCCTCCCGCAGCACCTGGGTGATCACCTGTCCGACGCTCTCGGCAAACTTGAGGAGGGCATTGCCCACAAAGCCGTCACACACCACCACATCAAACTCCCCGGTCAGCACATCCCGCCCCTCGGCATTGCCGGCAAAATGGATCCCTGGCAATTGGGCCAGGCGCTGGTGGGTGGCCAGAGCCAAATCGTTTCCCTTGTTGGGCTCCTCGCCGATGTTGAGCAGGCCCACCCGCGGCTTCTCGATCCCCAGCACGCACTGGCAGTAGAGGGATCCCATGCGGGCAAACTGCTCCAAAAAGCGGGGCCGGCAATCCACATTGGCCCCCACATCCAGCAGCAGCACCGGCTTGCCTTTCAAAGTGGGCAAAAGAGCGCCAATGGCCGGGCGATCGATCCCTGCCAGCCGGCCCAAATGAAGGTAGGCCGCAGCCATCGCTGCTCCGGTATTCCCGGCGGCCACCACGGCATCCGCTTGGTTGGAGCGCACCTGTTGCATCGAGATGTTGATGGAGGCTTTGGGCTTTTTGCGCACCATCAGCGGCTCTTCCGCCATGCCCACATCCTCTTCGGCAGGCACAATGGTGATCCCAGCAGGCAAGGGTTGGGGCAGAAAGGGCTTGAGGGAATCTGGACGACCGACTAGTGCAATCCCGACCCGGAGCTGCCGATGGGCCAGCAGGGCGCCCTTGATGATCTCTTCGGGAGCGTAGTCACCCCCCATCGCATCGACCGCAATTCGCACAAGCTGACCTCACACTGGAATATCCTTGGCAACTGCAAGCAGGAAGCGGGGCAAAACGCACTAACCTCTGCAGTCCCCTCGCCCGAGAATTGGGAGCCCCAGTGGCTGCAGGGTGCTAGCGAATTTTACCAGATTTGTTTTCCTCAATTAAGGCCGTAGTTCCCCTTGCGCCGGTTCTCCCCACCCCCCACAGGAAACGTGAACTCCCTCACGCCTGCGTGAGGGCAGCCAAGAGAGAGTGTACCTGCTGGACGTGGTCGCGTGCGGTGGAGTTTCTGGCTTGGTGTTGGCTCAGCTCCGTCTCCAACTGCGCCAATTCTCCCGCCAACGCTGCCCACCGATCCCGCTCTGGGTAGAGGGTGGCCTGCAGGTGATTCAGGCGACCCCAGGTTTCTGCCATGGCCTGGGCGCGCGCCCGCAGGGATCCCTCCTCTTGCTCCAGGTGTTGCCACTGCTGCTCCAATTCCTGCCGTTGGCGGGCGAGCTGCTCCTGCTGAGAAGGCAAGGACGATTCCAGTTGTTGAATGAGGGTTTGCAGACGACCTTTTTCTTGGAGAAGATCCTGCTTCTGGCTGCCGATCTGTTCCAGGAGCGGCCCAATATCGACCTGAACCGGGGCAGCAGCTTGATTTTGCAGCTGTCTAAGGCGGGCTTCCTGGCGGGTCAACTCTTCATACTCTCGCTGCAGGTTTTTTTCCTGAGGCAGCAGGGCTTCTTCCAAAGCACTGCAGGCAGACTGGGCATAGTCGATATCCATCTCGATGTCAAACCGCTCCTCTGGAGAGGCGCTGGCCAGCCGCTCTTGCAGCTCCCGCAGGGTTTGCCGGTTTTGCTCCAGTTCGGCCCGCTGCTGGCTGACCTGGGCCGCCCGCTGCTCGTAATCTCGGCGCAGTTGGCTGACCAAAGCCGCCAGCTCCTCGACCGAGATCGCCGGCTCCCCAGCCCTGCCGTTGCTGCTGCCATCGACGATAAAGTCGTACTCCTGCACCAGACGAGAGGCTTTCTGGTATAGGCTCTCTTGAGATTGCAGCTGCTGGAGAATCCTCTGCAGGTGCTCTTGATGGGCTCGCAGGGATCCCCGTCGAGTTTGCCACTCTGCTTGGCTTTGCTCCAGGGATTGTCGGGATCCCCACCAAGCGGTGTGGCGTTCTTGCCAAGCGCGGTAGTCTCGATCCAGCTCGTCTTGCCGGGCCTGGGCCTGCTGACGTTCTGCTTCCAGTTGGGCAATCTGTTGATTCAAGTGCTCCTGCTGCTGCTGAATGTGGCTTTTCAAGCTTTGCAGAAGCGCCAAGGGATCCCCAGCCGGATGTAGAGTCTCCTGGAGCTGCTGCACCAAAGCCTGTAGCTGCGCTGCTTCTGCCTCCCCCAAGCGGCTGGAGCGAGCTTCTTGCAACTGGGCTTCCAACTCTTGCCGCTGCCGATTCAGAGCTTCCCGCTGCTCTCCGATCAGGCGCTGTTGTTCAGCTAAGTAAGCTTGCTGGGCTGCCAGTTCCTCTTTGAGGCTGTCCAGAAGTTTGCGATCTTCCTCCACACTCTTGTATTGCTCATACAGCCGCTGCACCTCTTCTTCCTGGGCTGCTAGCTCCATCTCGCGGCGGGTAAGCTCATGCGCCTGAAAGGTGAGGGACTGTTTCCAAACCTCGATCTCCTCTTCCTGGCTGCGGGCTCTGAGCTGAAGTTGGCTGAAGTTTTGCAGATAGGTCACCAGTTGGCGAGCGGCTTCGCTGATGCGGGCGACCTGACGGTTGCCGGAGATTTCCGCCAGCACCAATGACCCATCCTTGAAGCGCCCAGCCTCCTGGGCGATGCGGCCTTCCAAGGTAATGGATTCTTCGTTCACGGCCACCCAGGTATTGTCCTGCTGCTGCTTGGCCAGCAATTGCAGAGACGACTTGGCAAATCCAATTGGCTTGGATAGCTCTGCTAGGTACAGCACGCCTGAACTCCTCTAAAACAGCATGGACAGCACCAGCCTTGACCCCACCGAGCCACTGCCCCTGGCCGGGGAAAAATGGACGGCCGCCAGAACATGGCTCGCCGAGGCGCATAAAGACTACACCACCTTTCTAGACTCAACCATAGGGTAAAAAAAACGCCTTCGCCAGATGAGTTTTGGGGATGCCTGGGGTAGCTATTCAAACCGGTGGCGGAGCACTAAGGTAGTCTAGGGTGTGGTGTAGAGTTGTGTTCGGGGGTTGTATGGAGCTGCAAGGTGAGCCGCTTTCTGTTCGTCGGCGTTCTCCTGCCCCGCCGGTGGTCGTAGCCTCTCAGGTGTACCAGACAACAGCGCCGGAAGCCAAACCGCGCCACATTTTGGAAGCGATCGTCTGGCACAAAGAACAGGAGGTGGAGCGCCAACGGGAGCAGCTTCCCCTGAAGCAATTGCAACGGCAACTGGATCAAGCCCCGCCGGTGCGGGATTTTGTGGCGGCCCTCACCCAGTCGCCTCACCCTATCTCTGTGATTGCCGAGGTCAAAAAAGCCTCCCCCAGCCGCGGCATCCTCCGGGATCCCTTTGACCCGGTAGCCATTGCCCAGAGCTATGAGGCCGGTGGGGCCAGTTGTCTCTCGGTGCTGACGGATGAGCGGTTCTTTCAGGGCAGTGGCGAGTATCTGCGGCAGATCCGTCAAGCGGCAGGGATCCCCATCCTCTGCAAGGAGTTCATCCTCTACCCCTACCAAATCCTCTGGGCCCGCAGCCTGGGGGCAGATGCGGTGCTGCTGATTGCCGCCATTCTCTCGGATGCGGACTTGGGCTATTTTCTCAAGCTGGTTCGGCAATTGGGCATGGCAGCTCTGCTGGAGGTGCACACTTCCCAAGAGTTGCAGCGGGTGTTGCGTTTGCCCCAACTGCAAGACTCCAGGGGGCAGGTGCTCATTGGCATCAACAATCGCGATCTGAGAACCTTTGCGGTGGACTTGAACACAACGCGCGACCTGTTGGCCGCCCACTCGGATCTCCTCGGCGAGCTGCCCATTGTCAGCGAGTCCGGCATCCATACCCCTGCCGATTTGCAGCAGTTGCGGGCCTGGGGGGTGCGCTCTGTGCTCGTGGGGGAAGCGCTGGTGACCCAGCCGGATCCCGGCCAAGCTGTGCGCCACCTGTTGTCATCTCAGTGAATGAGAACCCTCCATCATATGGATCTCTGTTAAGAACAATGGATCTCTAAGGATTGCTCAGACCGATGAAACGTATTCCTGTGCCGGCTCACATCCACTACGAATTTCTGCTGCGGGTGTTGGAGCGGCAAACCTTTCCGGCAGTAGAGGAACAGGATTTTGGCAACCGAGGCCGCACGCAAGAGCTGATCAACTCCCTGCGCAAAGCCCTCACCCAACAGGTGCAACTGGAGGAAGAGTGGCGACAGCGGGGCTATCAGGTGGACTACCGCTGGAATATGGACGAGCCTCAGCCTCCCTCTTGACCTTCCAGCCCACTGTAAGGTTTAGCATCCTTTCAGTGGCATTGGGGGGGGTTTCCAAGATGCAGGTTGTTTTGACGGTGCCCAAGCTGGCCTGTGGGGCTTGCGTGGACACCATTGCGCAAGCGGTGCGGCAACTGGATCCCCAGGCGCAGGTGGAAGGGGATCCCAAAACCAAACAGGTGCGGATTACTTCTGGGCGGTCTGTGAGCGATTTGCGGCAGGCCCTCACCCAGGTGGGATATCCCCCGGCCTAGTCAATTTTGGGCCGGGAACGGTCGGGCGTCTGTTTTGAATTTCTGTACAGATGGCTGCCTTCGCCCTGCCCAGGGTGGAGAGTAGCTGTCGTTTCATCAACAAGGTGTTGCCATGTCTGCCCATAAAGGGTCATCGGGTGCACTATCGGCCTCTGCGCCTTCTCCTGAGGGCACTTGGCAGTTGGCCCTGCAAGGGATGAGCTGTGCCTCCTGCGCCCGCAGCATCGAACAGGCCCTCGCTCAGGTGCAGGGGGTGTCCCACGGATCAGTGAATTTTGCCAGCGAGCAGGCCACCGTCAAAGGGGATCCCAGGCTGGTGGATCCGCAGGCGCTGATTCGGGCGGTGGAGCGGGCGGGGTATCGGGCGCGCCTTATCCAGGAGGATTGGCAGCTGGACGATCTGTCGGATCCAGAGCGGATCGCCCAACGGGCCGCAGAACGGGAACTGAAGCTCAAGGTGGCGATAGGGGTGGGCATCAGCACGGTGCTGGTGATCGGATCCCTGCCGATGATGCTGGGGATGGACATCCCGGGCTTTCCCATGTGGCTGCACAATCCTTGGTTGCAGTTGCTGCTGACGGCTCCGGTGCAGTTTTGGGTGGGCAGGCATTTTTACCGGGGAGCCTGGGCTGCTTGGCAACGGCGTTCAGCGGATATGAACACGCTGGTGGCCTTGGGGACGAGCGCGGCTTTTTTCTATTCTGTTTTCCCAACGGTTTTCCCCGACTATTTTCACCGGCAAGGACTGCACCCGGATGTCTATTATGAGGTGTCGGCGGTGGTCACCACCTTGATCCTGGTGGGTAAGTGGATGGAGCAACGGGCCAAAAGGCAAACCTCTGAGGCCATTCGCAAGCTGATCGGGCTGCAACCGAAAACGGCGAGGGTAATCCGCCATGGGGTGGAGCAGGATATTCCGATTCGGGAAGTGCAGGTGGGGGATCGGATCCGAGTGCGCCCCGGAGAGAAGGTGCCGGTGGATGGGGTAATCCTAGAGGGATCCTCCACCCTCGACGAGTCGATGGTGACCGGCGAGAGCCTGCCTGTTGTCAAATCGGCGGGGGATGAGGTGATTGGGGCAACGCTGAATCGGACGGGCAGCTTTGTGATGGAAGCGCGGCGGGTGGGCAAAGACACAGTTCTGGCCCAGATCGTGCGCTTGGTGCAGGAAGCTCAGGGATCCAAAGCTCCGATTCAACAGTTGGCGGATCGGGTCACCTCCTGGTTTGTGCCGGCGGTGATTGGGGTGGCAGTTCTAACTTTCGTGCTCTGGTGGGTGTTGGCGGACAACCTGACGCTGGCCTTGGTGAACACGATTGGGGTGCTGATCATCGCCTGCCCTTGTGCGCTGGGGTTGGCAACCCCCACCTCGATCCTGGTGGCCACGGGACGAGGGGCAGAATTGGGGATCCTGGTGAAAAGTGCCGACAGCCTGGAATTGGCCCACGACTTGCGCACGGTGGTCTTGGACAAAACCGGCACCCTGACCGAAGGTCGCCCTACCGTCACCGATATTTGGGCTAATGGCTCCTCTCCCCTGACGGTGTTGCGCCTGGCAGCGGCAGTAGAGCGGCACTCGGAACACCCTTTGGCCCAGGCGGTGGTGCAGAAAGCCGAAGCCGAAAAAATTGTGATCCCTCCTGCCCAGCATTTTCAGGCAAGGATAGGCAGTGGGGCAGAAGCCTGGGTGGAAGACCAGTGGATCCGCATCGGTCGGCTGAGCTGGCTACAGGAGATGGGGATCCCCTGGGATCCCTCTTGGTCAGAGCGGGTTCAGAATTGGGAAAGCCAGGGCAAAACGGTGATCGGCGTAGCCCAATCCCAGAGCCTGGTGGGGCTGTTGGCCATTGCCGATCCGCTTAAACCCACCTCTCCTGAGGCAGTGCAACAGCTGCAACAGATGGGTCTAGAGGTGATCCTGCTAACCGGGGATAACCCCACCACGGCCCAAGCGGTTGCTCGGCAGGCAGGCATTCAGCGGGTAATTGCCCAAGTCCGTCCGGATCAGAAGGCAGCTTACATACGCAGCCTAAGACAACCGCGACGGCGGGTGGCGATGGTGGGAGATGGCATTAACGATGCTCCGGCTCTGGCAGAAGCTGATGTGGGGATCGCCATTGGTACAGGTACGGATGTGGCGATGGCCGCCAGCGATATTACCCTCATGTCGGGAGATCTGCGCGGAGTCGCCACTGCCATTCAACTCAGCCGGGCCACCCTCAACAACATCCGCCAAAACCTCTTCTTCGCCTTTATCTACAATACGCTGGGGATCCCGATTGCCGCTGGGGCGCTCTATCCCTTTACAGGCTGGTTGCTCAACCCTATGCTGGCGGGGGCAGCCATGGCCCTGAGTTCCGTTTCGGTGGTCGCCAATGCCCTGCGCCTGCGACACTTTCGAGCCCACAGACCGGCAGGCCGGCGTTAGGCCCTCTCCCAGGGGCAAGGGGGATTAGCGCGGCAACAGTTTTGCTGCCCTTTGAGCATGAGTCTGCCGTACCGCTCATGCCTCAGGGCTATCTTCTGGCAGACAAGGACATCCCCCCAGGGGGCTTGGTGAACGACAAGCGGCAAGCTAACCTAAAAGGCTCAGGCAGACTGGGGAAAGCGCGGTGCAAGTCCGCCACTGTGACGCAACTGTGATGGGATCCCTCCCTCAGCCAGAACACCCACCTGCCGTTGTCCTGTACCCCTTGCGATTCACAAGGAACGGAGTTTTTTGTGTTGAATACCCTCAGTGTTTCCCCTCCCCTTTCGGTTGGGCAGCTTGCTTCTCCTTCATTGCCCCTATTGCTTATCGGCCACGGATCCCGCGACCCCCAAGGGCGGCAAGCCTTTCTGGAGCTAGCCCAGGCTTACCAAGCTCTCACCCCCCATCGACCGGTGATCCCCTGCTTTCTGGAGCTGACCCAGCCAACCATTGCCCAGGGGGTAGAGCAGTGCTTGGCCCAAGGGTGGCAGGAGATCGTGGCCCTGCCGCTGTTGCTGTTTGGGGCCCGCCACAACAAGTTCGATGTGACGATGGAACTGGATCGCCTGCAGGCCCTCTATCCCCAGTTGCGCATTCATTACGGTGGGCCGTTGGGGATCCGCATCGAGATCCTGCAACTGCTGCGAGACCGATTGGCTGCTCTGATAGCTGCCCAACCGCGGCGGATCCCAGAGGCAGAAACCGTGCTCCTATTTGTGGGTCGCGGCTCCAGCGATCCTGAGGCCAATGCCGAAGCCTGTAAACTGGCTCGGCTGCTTTGGGAAGGATCCGGGTTTGCCGCTGTGGAGACCTGCTTTATCGGCATTACCCATCCCCGCCTGCCTGTGGGGTTGGAGCGGGCCTTGTCCTGGCATCCGCGCCGGGTGATCGTGCTGCCCTACTTTCTGTTTACGGGGGTGTTGGTGAAAAAAATCGAGGCGGCAGTGGAGAAACAACGACAACGACAGCCGGAAATCGACTGGCTGATGCTGCCGGAATTGGGCCTTGTGGATACGGTGCTGCACAGCCTGCAGCAACTGGAGCAGGAAGCCCTGCAGGGCCAAACCCCGATGAACTGCCACCTGTGCAAGTTTCGCCTGGCCGTGAGCGCAGAGGTTGGAGCTGGATCCAGCCATCACCACCCTCACGAGCCTCATGACCACCATCACGGGCACGGATCCCATCACCACCCTCATTCTCACCATCACCCTCAGCACGGCCACACCCACGCAGCGGCTGGGGATCCCTGGGCCCAATTAGAGGGCTACCACCAACGGGCATGGCAGGTGCCCTAAGAGGGAAACAGAGGCTGCTGGCGGGATAAACTGAGTGCAGACAGGCCATTTTTGAACCTGGTTTTCCCGCTCTAGCGGTTGTGATGACGAAAAAACGATGATGCTCTCCCGCTCCTCTTGGGTTTCAGGTGCCGCTGCCGCGGGGAGCGGGATCTTTGTTTTCGCCCTGGTGGTGGGGCTGCTGGATCAGATCCTGCCCACCCTGCCCAAGGTTTCCCTCTCCCTGGCCGGGATCCCTGGGATCCTGGCTGCCGCTGGGGCCTCCTATGGGGCCTGGCGGGTGGTTCAGATGGGTCTGCAGTCGGGCTCCTGGACTGATTTTCGGGCCTCGCTGGTAGCGGCTCTGTCTCCCTTTGATCCCGCCGATTATGGCGGCAACCCTCGGCAACCCGAGGAGGATTCTCTCCCTTTGCAGTCGGTTGACGAGGATCCTCAAACCCAGATCCGCGATCGACAAATTCTTGATCAAGCTGAGCAGCAGACGGAAACTGAAACCGAAGTAAGCGAACACACTCAAGTAAGACTGCAGGGCGAGCAGCACCAGGATCAAGCTTCGCAGGCCAAGGCCCAACAGTTGCAGCCCCTACAAGAATTGTCATCACCTTCTTCCCCAAGCCCTGAGTCGGCAAAACCCACACCAGAGCCAGAGCTCAACCAAAAACTTCGCCAACTCCAGATGCAGGTCGCCACTCTGAAAATAGAACTGGAACTCCAAGAAATCCAACTGCAGCAGTTGGAGGTGAGGCGGACTCGGCTTCAGCAGCAGAAGCAGAAACTCAAGCACGTTCTGCGTCGCACGGCGTCCGAAAATCAAAGGCTGCGCTTCTTACAGGAGCAAAAAGCCCGGCAACTGGAGCAAACTCAGCAAGAGCTGCAAACTTTGCGAGAGTCCTACCGCGCCTTGCAAGTTCTACAGGAAATAAGCTCCACCCTAACCCAAAACCCATCTCACGAAAGGGCGGAAACGGAGTCCTCTGGATCCTCCGACTAGCCGACCCGCTTTAGAACAAATACACTCCCCTCGCTGCCCCGACCCAGCCGCAAGTCTTCATCCAAATAGGTGATATCCAGCCAACCCGTTGGCTCGCGGCGGCGGATATCGATTTGAATAGCCGGGATCCGCTCCGGAGCCCGCTCGAGCAAATCGAGAAAACTCTCGATCTCGTAGCTCATCAAAGCTTGGGATCCGAACACCAATCGCTCGAAAATCACCCTCACCCGGCGCTCCGATTCGGGGTAAAAGCGCGCTGATACAGCCAAGACTCCCCGTGGCACCCAAGCCTCCAGCCAACCGGATCCCTGGATCTCCGCCACGTTGAAGACCCGTCCAGCCTTGGCCCGAATACACTGGTAGATCTCGCCGGTGGTCAAAAAAGGCAACTGTGCCAGCCGCAGCAGAGCTGTGCTCGTGGTAAATAGGGTGAGCCAGTTCCCCTCCAACCCTTCAGGAGCCGATGTTGGCTTGGGGGTGGGGTTGAGCGCTTCTAGGACGGCAATTTGAGACAAAATCTGGGCTTTTTGGTCAGGGGAGACTTTCCGGCCCCGGTCGGTTGCCTCCAGCAGGTGCAGCAGAGCCGATTTTTGCTGAGCCAGGGCCATGAGCACACTCCAAGGCATCAACCCCATTTTAGAGAACGCCAGATCCGGCTGCCCTCAACCGTCTTCTTCTACGGGTTTCAGATTTAGATCTGCCACCTGCTCATACCCCAGCCCGGCCCGCACCACCAGCGGCTCGGATCCCGTCAAGTCAATTACCGTAGAGACCTTGGCCCGACGGGGGGCATCGTCATCCAGCACCAGATCCACCTGTTTTTCCAACTGCCGCATCTCTTCAGCCGCAAAGATCCCACCCTCATCCCAGGGGTCGCTCTCCCACTCCCAGGCTTGCCCAGAACTTAAGTCCAGGGATCCGACGGGATCCCCCCCCAGCTTGGCAGAGGTGGAGACAATTGGATTGCCCAACTCTTCCAGCAAAGCCTGACAAATGGCCGAGTCGGGCACGCGGATGCCGGTGGTTTTCCGTTTGGGCTCCATCACCAACTTGGGCACCAGCTTGGTGGCCGGCAACAGAAACGTAAACGGGCCCGGGATCAGCCGCCGCATCAGCCGATAGGCCGAATCGGTTACCTGGGCATAGTGGGCAATGCGTGAGAGAGAAGGGCACAAAAAGGTAAGAGGCTTGTCGTTGGAGAGCTGCTTGATACGGCGTACCCGCTCCACTGCTTGTTTGTGGGTCACATCGCAGCCAATGGCATAGACTGTATCGGTGGGGTAAAGCATCACCGCCCCCTCCCGCAAAGCCGCCGCAATCCGCCGGATGGAACGGGCCTGGGGCTGTTGCGGATGCAGCTTAAAGTACTCGGCCATCGGGCAGATGGGAAGAGGTCAAGACTGGGAGCAGCTACCCCCCAGGGGGTTTTCCACAAGAGGGCGGGGGGTCGGTGGCACCGACGCGGGCGGGGATCCCTGAGATTCGGGCCAGTCCTTCAGTTGTTGCATCAGGGCTTGGATGTGCAGACGGGGCAGATAGGGCCAGTCGCCGGCTTCTTCCAAATCCTGAAGCACCCGATACAGAGCTTGACGGGTATTGGGCAAAGACTCCCGAAAGGCACCTTCCAGGATCGCGCGGTGCAACTCCTCCAGCAGCCGCAGGAGCATCAGCAGCTCCACACACGCTCCCGCCCTCGCCTGGGCCGCCTGTTCAACAGCCAACATGATCTGACGCAAATCCGGTGGCAGATCCTCCGCCGAGATATACATAGCCACTCGTCTCTGGGTTCTGGGAAGGCAGGGGCTTTCCTATTCTAAGATTCTTCTGCCCTAGGACTGGATGGATTTTGCCCCCACAAGATCCAACTGCGCAGGCTGTTGGGATCCCCGACCCAGGCACTGCCACACCCGCTGCAAGAGGGCATCCAGCCCCTGCTTGGCAATCGCAGAAATGGTCACCACCGAAGTGCCGGCAGCAGCAGACAGCCTCTGGGCGCGCTCGGCAACCTGCTGGGGATCCAGAACATCGATCTTGTTCAAAACCAGGATTTGTGGCTTATCGATTAACCCGTGGCCGTAGGCGCGCAGCTCCTGCTGAATAACCTGGTAATCCTTGACGGGATCCGCCGCCGTGCCATCCACCAAATGAATCAGTACCCTGGTACGCTCCACATGGCGCAAAAACTCATGGCCCAGCCCCACCCCCAAGTGCGCCCCCTCGATCAGCCCCGGAATATCGGCAAACACCACCCCATCTCCCGATGGATGGGGCACCACCCCCAAATTGGGCTGCAACGTGGTGAAGGGGTAGTCAGCAATCTTGGGCCGGGCAGAGGAGACCACCGAAATCAGAGTGGACTTGCCCGCATTGGGCAGGCCGACAATGCCCACCTCGGCAATCAACTTCAGCTCCAGGCGCAGGCGCACCCGTTCTCCCGCTTCGCCCTTGGTGAATTGGCGGGGGGCGCGATTGTGGTTGCTCAAAAAATGGGCATTGCCTAAGCCGCCTTTGCCCCCACGGGCTACCAGCAATTGATCCCCCTTGCCCACCAGATCGCCCAACAATTCCCCCGTCTCCGCATTGAACACCACAGTACCGCAGGGCACCCGCACCAGCCGATCCGCACCACTGGCCCCGCTGCGATGGTTGGGCCCCCCTTTGGCCCCGTGTTCCGCCTTGATCACCGGTTGAAAGCGAAAATCCAACAGAGTTTGCAGGCCGGGATCGGCCACCAAGATCACCGAGCCGCCCCGCCCGCCATTGCCGCCGGATGGCCCCCCAGCCGGCACATACTTCTCACGGCGGAAGGCAACGATGCCATCTCCGCCATTTCCCCCTTGCACTTCAATTTCGGCTTGGTCGATAAAGTGCAATCGTTCTTCTCCCAAATCTTCTATCTTCCAGCTTGGCAAGATCCCCGGAAAACTTGCCACAAAAGACGCTCCTCTAAGCTACGATAGTATTTCCCAGCCACATCCCCCACAGGTGGGAAAGTGGGAGAGTGAATGCACTCTCATCTGGGATTCTGCTAAACTCAACTGGCCTTCTACCCTTTATCCCGCGCAACTGATCTGTTACTGCACCCCTATGAGTCGATTCACTGCTGCCGATGTAGGTTTTACCACTGAAGACTTTGCCGCCCTTCTGGATAAGTACGACTATCACTTCAGCCCTGGCGAAATTGTGGCGGGTACAGTATTCTCGGTGGAGCCACGCGGTGCTTTGATCGATATTGGGGCCAAAACGGCTGCCTTTCTGCCGCTCCAGGAGATGTCGATTAGCCGCCTGGAAGACCCGCACGAGATGCTGCAGCCGGGAGAAACCCGCGAGTTTTTTATCCTCACCGAAGAAAACGAAGAGGGACAGCTGACCCTCTCCATCCGCCGCATCGAGTACATGCGGGCCTGGGAACGGGTACGGCAGCTCCAGAAAGAAGATGCCACCGTTCGCTCAACCATTTTTGCTACCAACCGAGGTGGAGCCCTGGTGCGGATTGAGGGGCTGCGGGGCTTTATCCCCGGATCCCACATCAGCACCCGCAAGCCAAAAGAAGAGCTGGTGGGCGAAGAGCTGCCCCTGAAGTTTTTAGAGGTGGACGAAGACCGCAACCGCTTGGTGTTGAGCCATCGCCGCGCCTTGGTGGAGCGGAAGATGAACAAGCTGGAAGTGGGCGAGGTGGTGGTCGGCACGGTGCGGGGCATCAAGCCCTATGGTGCCTTCATCGATATTGGCGGCGTCTCCGGCCTGCTGCACATTTCCGAGATCTCCCACGATCATGTTGACACGCCCCACAGCGTCTTCAACGTCAACGACGAAGTGAAGGTGATGATCATCGATCTAGATGCGGAGCGGGGGCGGATCTCGCTGTCCACCAAGCAACTGGAGCCCAATCCCGGCGACATGATTCGGGATCCCAAGCTGGTTTACGAGAAGGCTGAGGAAATGGCAGCCAAGTACCGTGAGCAACTGCTGGCCGCTAAGCAAGGACAAGCGGCAGAGGCCCCACCGGAAGTGGTGGAAGAGGAGCTGGAATACGCGGCGACGGCTGTGGAATGATCACAAACTTTGCGTATTTCTGCCTGCTACAAGGCTTAGCTAGGCCGCCGAGAAGCCCGGCCCTCTCTCGCTTTAGCGGCGCGGAGCGCT
>NZ_JANSHV010000076.1:0-41356 GCF_047461775.1 Synechococcus sp. R6-5 | reverse complement strand
CCCACCCGTTCAATGCCCAAGCTGCGCAGGCGGGCCAGCCGTGCCGGCAGATCCCAATCGGCAGCCACCCAGATGTCCTCAAAGCCGGTTCGGTTCTGCCAAATTTGGGATCCCTTGGGAGTTGTCCACAGCCAACGGGTGAGGGGCTGGCGAAAAAACGGCAAATCCTCAGGAATATCCCCGCTGTCGGAACAGATGATCGTCAGGGGCTGGGGAGAGAGGCCCTGAGCGGTTCTGCGTTGGATCAACTCGGGATCCCGAATACGCAGACTGGTGCCGTAGGCCCGCAGAGTGGCTGCCCCCATGATCAAAGCCTGTTGCTGGGCAGCTTGGGTTTCCAAATGCCGATAGTCCTCAGGGCTGCTGAAGGAGGGCCTCTGCGCTCGGTGGGCTGCGATCTTTCCATCCAAGCTCTGGGCGAAGATGGCTACCAAATGGGGACGATTCAAAGACAAGATTGCTGAGAAAGGGTGGGCAAACCCTACAAATTGACCAGAATAGAGTCAGGCATCGCCGGGGGAACCGTGGCACCGGTCACCAGAGCGCCCACGCGGAATGGATATGCTAGGGACATTTCAATCCTCCACCATCCGGGTTGAAGTCGAGGCCAGTGCATCGACCGTGCAGCGCTGTCTGACAGAGGTGGGATTGTTGCAGCAGTGGATCTGGCCCCAGCAACTGCAGGGATCCCTTCCCGAAAGGCTGGAGCTGGGCAGCACCTTTGCGGCCCAATGGGGCCCCCTCTCGATCATGCACCAGGTGGAAACCCTGCTGCCGGAACGGCTGCGCCTGCTGATGTGGGGAGGAGCCGATGGCTACTGTGACTGGCTGTGGGGGAACGGCTGGGTGCAGTTGCGGGTAGAGGCCGTCTCTCTCCTGCCCTTGGGCTTGGGACAATTGCTGATGCTGCGGCGGCTGCAACAGTTTGCCCAAAGCCAAGAACAGCGCCCCTCTTAGGACTTAAAAAGCGACCTTCCGGCAAAATCCGTGGATCCTCGGCTTGACAAAATGCGTTTCGGTTGCAGCATGCTACTTCTCTAAGGATTTTCCACTACGATAGTTGTAGCAGAGCTTACTCTTCCCGTCCGAGAGGCCCAATGAATCCGCCGACCAGCCCCACCCCAACCGCCATCGAGCAGGAAAAGTTTGAGATCCGCTTGGGAGAAGCCCTCAACCGAGCAGGACTGCTCACCCCCGCCCAACTGGCTCAGGCCATGTGGGAAAAGGCCGACAACCCCTTGATGTTGGGGGAGCTGTGTATGCAGCACGGCTGGGTTGCCCCCCGAGATCTCTACCCATTGATTCCGGTCGAATTGGTGCGCATCGGCGAGATCTTGATGCTGCATGGGTATCTGGAGCTGGAGCACATCCATCAGGCCCTGATTCAGCAGCGGCAGCACCCGGAGCGCAAGCTGGGGGAGATCTTGGTGCAGCAGGGCTGGGTGCAACCCCACTGGTTGGAATGGGCCTTGGACAAGCAACAGCGGCTGCGGCGCCAGAAAGGAGCTGCCAACAGTTGGGAAGTGATGGTGGAGCAGTGGTCCACCATTCCCGATCAGCCCCCTCTTTATGTCTCCCCTCTACAGGTAGCCCAAGAGACCTACAGAGTTACCCAGCAATACAAAGCCCAGCTGGAGCGCTACCAAGAGCAAATTGCCATCTTAGAAGCGCAACTGGAGCAGCAGCGGCAGCAGCAACAGCTCCTGGTCGAACAATCGCTGCGGCAGGTCGCCGACTATCAAGCCCGCCAGCAGGAGCAGCAGCAGCGCATTGCCCAATTGGAAGCCCAAATCCAGCAGGGCACTGAACAACAAAAGGCTGCCCAACAGCGCATTCGGGAACTGGAGGAGCAACTCCAAGCTCAGCAAGCTCAGGGATCCGCGCAACTGCAAGCCGCCCAAGCAGAGCTGGAAATCCTACGTCGCCGCTGCCACGAGCTGACAGAATGGCAATCTCAAGCCAAACACCAGCTGCAAGAGCTGGGATCCCAACTGCAGGAGCAGCAGAAGATACAGCAGGATCAGGCACAGCAGCTCCAAGAGCAGGCCCACCTGCGTCATGCTCTGCAGCAAATGGAAGCCCAAGTGGCTGCCCTGAACCAATCGCTGCAGGAGCACCAACATCAACTCCAACTGGCCCAGTCTACGAAGCAGCGCTTAACTGCCGACCTGGCCCACGTTCGCCAAGAAGCTGCCGAGGCCACCCACCGCCTGCAAGTGCACCTCCAAGAAACCCAAGCCCAACTGCGAGAAACTCAAGATCGCTTGCAGGAAGCCCAAGCCCAAGTGAGCCAGCTCCAGGCCCAACTGCAGGCGGCCCAAGCGGAAAACCGTGCTCTAGCCGCAGCGGTAGCCGAAGCCCGGCGAACTTCCCCACCTTCAGCCGCACCGACCCCAGCTCCAGAGAAAGCCCGGCCAGAGACAGAGGATCTCAAGGCCCTGACCATAGCCGACTGGGCAGCGGAACTGAGTGCCCCAGAAAGCGAATTGCCCCCGCAGCAGTATTTGGGGGAAGAGGACTTGGAAGCCTTGCAGCGGGCCACCCCCTGGGTACAGCGGGTGTTGACCCAATTGCGGGCGGCTGGCCTAATCGACAATGCCGGCATCGAAACCGTCATTCACGCTTGGGAAAAGGAAGGGGGCACCTTCACGGATGTGCTGGCCCACCACAGCGGCCTCAAGCCGGAGACCGTCAAATTTTTCAGCGAAGGGGGCTACTCCGTTCAACTGGCGGGGGGACGCCACGTGGCCGATTACCTCAAGGCTTCTGGATTGGTCAGTGCCACCCAAATCGAACAGATCCAGAAGCACCTGCCGCCAGGGGGATCCCTGTGTCAGGCCCTTGCCCAAGCCGGGATTCTACGCCGGGCCACTGCCCTGTATTTCGAGCGCCACTTCGGCGGGCAAAAGCCCCGCCGCCCGCTGCGGGAAGAGCTTTAGAGGAACCATGCTCTATCGCTGACGCCAACGACCGACAAGGGATCCGAATACAGACACAAGCTGCCAACAAGATGCCAATTAGACTAGAAACTAGATAGAGATAGATCATCAGAAGCGACCGGTTTCTCACCCCTGAGAGACCCAAGTTACTCGGTAGTTGTGTCGATCTCTTCTGCTATGACTACGGAAGCTCCAACTCGACCTGCTCAGCAGTTCTCGCCCTCGAGAACCCAGGTTCGCCAGCCCTACCCCCACTTCAAGGTGATCGTCTTAGATGACGATTTCAATACCTTTCAGCACGTTACGGAATGTCTGCTGAAATACATCCCCGGCATGACTTTGCCCCTAGCGCGGCAACTGACCGTGCAGGTGGATGCCGAAGGGCAAGCAGTTGTTTGGGTCGGCCCTCAAGAACAGGCGGAGCTCTACCATCAGCAATTGCTGCGGGAGGGGTTGACCATGGCCCCCTTGGAGCCGGCCTGAAGCACCAGGCGTTCGTAGCTGCGCTCAACTGCTGCCAACAGCTCCGCTTGGCCCCAACCGGCGTAAAGGCTGCTGGCAATGGCCAGCCCACCCGCCCCCACCCCTTCCTTGACATAGCCCCGCTCGTAAGCCTGTAGAGGCAGATAGCGGCTATTGGCAAAGCTCAGTTGGGTGGCCAAAAGGGGAGCAACCCCCAACAACTCTGCCAAGGCCACCGTATTGCCCGAGGGATCCTCTGCCACCCAGCGGGTGGTTCCCACAACCACGTTCTCTGGGGGCCAAGGGATCCCCTGCTCTTCCCCCCAGCGCTGCATCAAGGCCAGCACCGCCAACATTTGGGTTCCCCCTGCCAGCAGCACCGCTCCCCGTTGCGCTGCGCCCATCGCCAACCCGGCCACAAAGGGCTGCATGGGATCCCCCACTGCCGCCACCACCTCAGCAGCAGAAGCTCCCCTTGGCAGACGGGCCAATCCCTGCCGGGCCAAGGCCAGCTTTTGGGCGTGGTTGCAGACCGGGTGGCTGCTGTTTACCATGCCCTCTGCTGCCCACCCCAGTCCCAACAACACCGCCAGCGCCGTGGTGGTGCCCCCTGCCACACACTCCCCAATCACACAGTAGCCTTGCTCCAGCCGGGATCCGCGGTCGTACCCTTCTTGCCAAAGGGATCCCACCTGCTCCAAAGACAGAGCCTGTCCTGTGCTCAAGCAGCGGGCCACTCCCCCAGAGCTCACCATTTCTGCCCCCGGCAAAGGTTCCGGCAAGCCACAATCGAACACTCGGCACGGGATCCCCAACTCCCTCAGGATGGCGCAGCTGATCACCACTGGGGAAGGATAGCCATCCGGAGAGGTGGGCAAGCGGTGAGAATGGCCCGCCAGCAACACTTCCCCATCGGCAAGAGCTGTGTAGCGACGCAAGGAGGGGGTAGCGCCGGCAGCCGAAATGCCCGGAACAAGAGCCGTTTCGGTAAACCCCAAGCAGGCCAGAAACAGAGGTCGGGATCCCTGCACCCGTTCGCACCACCGCCGGGCCACAGCCGGCTGAGTGTAAGCCTTAACGCAAGGAAACGGAAGCATACCGGACACCGAGGCAAACAAGCCAGAGTCTATCCTGAGCCAGAAGGGCGGGATCCCGTACTCGCAGGAGGGGTTGCCTCCTGCTGAGGCAATCGGATTCGGATAGGATGGGTATACCCAATGCAGTTTATTCAGGGCAAACGGAAGGCCATGAGCTTCTTCGACTCTGAGATCGTCCAAGAGGAAGCCAAGCAACTGTTTCAGGATTTCCAAAACCTGATGCAGCTTGGTCAACGGTACGGCCAATTCGACCGGGAAGGCAAAAAAATCTTCATCGAACAGATGGAGGAGTTGCTGGAGCGCCAGCGCATTTTCATGAAGCGGCTGGAACTCTCCGACGACTTTATGGCTCAAATGACCATCAAACAACTGCAAACTCAGCTTGGGGGGTTTGGGCTCTCCCTGACCCAAATGTTTGACCAGATGCACCAGACCCTAGAGCGCATGAAAGCTGAGGCAGACGCTGAGCGTTGACCCCCAAGAACGACCTACACGAAGGGACCATGTCTTCTTCCCGCCAGACCCGCAACCAGAAATTGATTCTGGAGGTGCTAGAGCAGCAGTCGCAGCCCCTTTCGGCGCAAGAGATCTTTCTGGAGTTGCGCAATGCCAACCACACCGTCGGTCTGGCCACGGTTTATCGAGTTTTGGATGCTCTGCGCAATGAGGGCAAGCTGCAAGCGGTCAACTTGGGAGACCAGCAGACCTACTACCAGGTTCTGCCCAGCAATGGCCACAACCGCCACCACCTGATCTGCACCGAATGTCGGCGGGTGGTGCCTTTGCCCGATTGTCCGGTGGAAGATTTGGAGGCACAGCTTTCCAGCCGATACCAATTTGCGATCGAGTACCATGTGCTTGACTTCTACGGCGTCTGTGCACAGTGCCGTGGAGGAGTTGGGCCAAGCCCGGACTCACAGCGTTCCTCTTTTCTCAAAGCTAAGCCCAAATGATGAGCTATCTCTGGACAGTGTTGATCGGGCTGGCCGGCGCCCTGATCGGGGTCAAGCTGAGGCTTCCGGCAGGAGCGCTGGTGGGCTCCATGGTGGCGGTGGGTCTGGTGAATGTCTGGGGGGCGATCCCAATTCCCGCTCCCCCAGCCGGGATCCGTTTTGCCATGCAGGTGGTGTTGGGCATTCTTTTGGGTACTAAGCTCACTGCCGATACGCTTCTGGCCCTGAAAGATCTGTGGCGACCAGCCCTGCTCTGTACAGTGATTGCGGTGGGCACGGGGGTCTTGTCGGGGTACCTGATCTCCCGTTGGCTGGGGATCGAGCGCTTGACTGCCATCTTGGGCACAGCTCCAGGAGGCATTTCCGACATGAGCCTGATAGCCCTGGACATGGGAGCCCAAACCAGCACAGTGGTGGTCATGCACTTGGCACGCCTGATCAGTGTCGTCGTGGTCGTCCCCTGGGTGGTGCGGCTGTTGGTTCAGCCGGGCACGAGCTAGGAAACTCCTCAGAGCAGAGATGGTGGGTGGGTTAGACTAAGGGCGATACAGAACTTAACAACTGAACCGCTGCCTTGGAACTTTCCCCTTCTCCCCTCACCTGCCATGCCGACGCTGCCGGATCCCCTTGGAGCGCTGCTCTCCGTTCTGCAGATGGCTCTTTGGGCAATGTCTCCTCTGGCCAAGGCGATTGGTGGCCTCTACAGCTGCATTGGCAGGGGGAGCCAGACCCGGTACAGCCTGAGCTGGTGCAGGTGGATCCCGTGCTGCGCTTGCTGCTTTTGGGGGATGGCTTTACCACCCGTAATCTTGCTGCCTTGATCCAAGAGCCGATTCAGGCTCATCTGCTGGACACGGGCCGGGTTGATTTACAGGCAGAGCAGGGCACTGCCCCCAAGTCCATGCAACAGCTGGCCAGAGATTTGGGGCGGCTGGGATCCCCTTTGATGCGGCGGCGGGTTTGGCTGTGCGGAGTAACCTCTCAACAGCCCTTGCTCTATGCCACCTCTTGGTGGAACTCCGAACATCTGGTTCAATACTTGCCCCATCCCGATCGGCCCATTGGCCAAAATCTGATCCAAGAAAAACTGGAGACCTTTCGCGAGCTGCGCGGCCTTTACCACGGCGAGGCAGACCCGGTTGCCCGGCTGCTGCAGTGTCCCGGTCCCTTCTGGGCTAGGCATTATCTTTTGTTGCACAGGGGCCAGCCTTTGACCGTCATCTACGAGGTGTTTTCTCCACGGCTGGCCGCAAGGGCCCTGTCCCGCTAGCGCGACGGAGACCTCCAACGGCGCACGGCTGCGGTGATGGCGGCTGCCACCTGCGGATCCAATTGGGCGCTGGCGGAGATGCGCTGATAGTCCTCTGGGGTCAGTTGATGGGCGACGATGATCTCGGCAGCAGCAGCCTCAAACTGTTGTTCGATTTGCCGACGTTCCTCGCTGCTGTTGGCCTGTTGGAGGCGATTTTGGGTGCTCTCCAGAAGAGGTTGCACCGCCAGGAGGGTGCGGGCAAAGCGGTCAATCTGCTCAGAAGAAGGTGGAGAGGTGGCTTCAGAAAGACTAGCCGGGGCCGAGGTCATCGTCTCTGAAGAGGTTGCGGGCAGATCCCCATCCCATCCGGAGTCTGGCCTGGGCGAGGGAGAGGGATCCGGGTTGGCAGGAGCCTGGAGGGCCACTCTGCCGGCTGCGTCCAAGTCTTGGGCCGGGTTGAGGGCATTCCAAAGGGCCAAGCCCGCCAAACACAGAGCAGCCCCTATCAGTCCAGCACTCAAGAGGGCGAGCCAACTGACAGAGGTCGCAGTCGGCTCAAGCACCACCTGCACCGGCGCATGAGGAGGCAAGGGTTTGGACATGAGGCTGAGATCGTAAGCCCGACGCTGCTGGCTATCGCTGAGAACTCGGTAGGCGTGTTGTAGCTGGAGGAACTCCCGCTGGGCCAACTGCCGCAACCCTGCGGGGATATCGGCAGGCAACCGATCCGGGTGCAGTTCGCGTGCCCGCTGGCGGTAGGCAGCTTTGATCTCCTCCAGGCTGGCTTGGGGAGAAAGCCCCAGCTGTTGGTAGTAGGTGGGGGAAGCAGGCAGAGTAGGCATGGGAGCAGTTGGTTGCAGAACAGAGGGAGAACCGGCTGCCTTCGAAGGCCAGCCACCTTACCCCAACAGGGATCCCTCCTTTCGGACCAGCATATCCTGCCCGGTTCAGCGAGGCTGCTGGCCCAAGATCTAAGACACGTAAACCCCTGTTAGAGGCGCGCTCAGGGCTTCTTCCAACTCTGCCAGGCCAAGACGACGCTCCAGGATATCCATCACCTCGCGGCCAAAATCATGGGGGTTGCGATCCCAGGCTTCCAGACACACTTCCCCAAAAAAGGATCCCAGGGGTTCTGGGTTCCAGAGCAGTTTGCGCGCCGTCCAAGGAGTCATGTGCATGGGGTTAAAGCGGTCGTCGATAACACCGATTTTGCGGGCAAAATCTTCCAGGTGGGTGTGGGGTTGCAAGCCGATAAAAAAGATAGCCGGCTCAACTTTGTCGCGGCCAAAAATGGCTTCCAGCTCGCGGTGATACCGTACTGTTTGCCGAATGGTTTCCGGTCGCTCGTCGATAACATTAAAGGAGTAATTGACCGAAACCAGGTCGTTAAATCCTGCCTGTTTGAGGTAGCGGCAACTCTCCAGTACCGTGCGCAGGTTATAGCCCATGCGCATTTTGCGCACCAGCTCCTGGGATCCGCTGGTGATGCCGATCTCGAAGTAGCTCATGCCGGTTTTCACCATGAGCTCGGCCAGCTTTGGGGTGAGGTTGTCGGCCCGAATATAGGCAGCCCAACGAATATCGGTCATGCCGGCATCAAGGATTTTCTGCAGCAATTCCTCCGCATCCTCAATGTAGCGGCGGGCAGGGATAAACTGGGCGTCAGTAAACCAAAAGTTTCGCACTCCTCGCTCGTACAACTGCATCATTTCTCGGATCACCTCATCCACAGGGTTGAGGCGCACCTGCTTGCCTTCGATGACGGTGTAGATGCAGTAGCAGCAGTTGTGGGGGCAGCCGCGCTTGGTTTGTACCCCAATGTAAAAGTCGCCCCCTTCTAAGTAGTAGTCAATTTCCGGCCAAATGGCGGTGATGTAGGTGTAATCACAGGCGGTTTTTTGCAGAGGTTGGGGCGGCTCGTGGATCAAACCTGGGCGAGGTTGCTCCAGCTTGGCCCGATAGCAGCGCTCTGTGGCTAGGCTTTGCCCTTGGATGACTTTTTCCAGCAGCGTTTCTCCTTCCCCCACCGAGATGATGGTGCCTTGGGGCAGGTAGCGGCCCAATTGTTCGTAGAAGACGCTGACTGCCCCACCCCCCAACACCGCTTCAGCGTGAGGTTTGTAGCGCCTGGCTCTGCGGATCCCCTGCCAGACCAGCCGTGTGTTGCGCCAAATCTCGCCATAGTAGGCCAGCACCAGCCTGAGGCTATTCAGGGATCCCCGCAATTTTTTCAGGGGGTTGCGGGCGTAGAAAAACTCAAAAGAGTGTTGCAACAGGTTGCCGGCCCGCCCGTTCACCGGCGCATAGACTTGAATATCTCGCCAAGAGAAAACCAGCAAATCCGGCTGAAACTGGTCGATCTGCTCCAGCATGCGGCGGCGAAAATCTAGGGGCGGGAAGGTGCCCATATCGAAGATGCGCTGCTCAACTTGGGGGAACAGCTTGTGGACGTGATCGGCCAAATAAACCACCCCAATGGGAAAAATGGGGTTGCAGGGCAGCCGCACATAGAGGATTTTTTGAATCTTCAGGTTCGAGGCCATATAACCTGAGAGCTTACTTTACATCTCTTCACTCACTCTAGTCGGTTTTTGAGGGGCGCGGCGGCAGGGATCCAAAAGGGACAAGGATAAGCTAAAGCTGAAACAACCAGCAGGGTCGGACCTGAGGAGGGGATATGGCTCCAGAGCGCCCAATTTGGCGCCAGCGCTATCGGCCAGAGCGGCGATTGAGCAAGCGCAGCGGCAGACACACCTACCTGGCTCAGGATTTGCTCACCTCGGAACAGGTGGTGATCAAGCTGCTGCTCTTTGGGCCAGACTTTGATTGGGCCGACCTGAAACTGTTTGAGCGGGAAGCCCAGATCCTACAAACCCTCTCCCATCCGGCCATTCCCCAATACCGTGACCACTTCGAGATCAGCCTCAAGGGAGGGCGTGGCTTAGCGCTGGTACAAACCTATATCGAAGCCCCCTCGCTACAGGAGTGGATCGAGCAAGGGCGGCGCTTTGCCGAGCCGGAGGTGCGGGATCTGGCGCAAAAGTTGCTGCGCATTCTCGTCTACCTGCACGAACTCCATCCCCCCGTCATTCACCGAGATCTCAAGCCCAGCAACATTCTCTTGGGATCCGACCAGCAGGTGTATCTGGTGGACTTTGGTTCGGTTCAGGCGGCTGCTCCACGGGAGCAAGGATCCTACACCGTGGTGGGGAGCTACGGCTACATGCCCCTGGAGCAATTTGGCGGCAGAACCGTGCCCGCTTCCGATCTCTACAGCCTGGGTGCCACCCTGATTCACCTGCTCACGGGCCAGCATCCGGCGGACTTGCCCCAGGAGGGATCCCGGATTGCGTTCGAGCAAGCGGTGCAACTGAGCCCGCCCTTTCGCGACTGGCTGCGGTGGTTGACGGAGCCTCTGGTGGCGAATCGTCCCGCCTCTGCCCGGCAGGCCCTGGAGGCGCTGGAGCATTTGGATCGTCGTCCCGCCTTGATTCCCTCAGACGCAGCAGCAGTCCCTACTCGACAGCCAGCAGGCAGCCGGATTCAACTGCACAAGTCCGAACAGACCTTTCAGGTGGTGATCCCGGCCCGGCAAACCGATGTTTTGTTGTTGCTGTCTATCGTCTCCTCCATCACCTTTTCCGCGATCATGTTGGTTGGGCTTGTGCCTTTTCCGGGCAATCTGGTGTTTGGCCTATTCATGCTGCCCTTCTGGACGGTGGGGTTGGAGATGGCGGGCAGGATCCTCTACGGTCTATTCGGCAAAGTCCACCTGCAGATCGACACAGAATACATTCGCCTGGTTCACGAGGTGTTTGGCCTGCGCTTTCGCAACGTTCCCCCCAGTCGGCGATGGGATATTGACCGGCTGGAGCTGATCCCACGCCATACCCGACGGGATTCCGATGGGGATCGGGTGGAGGTAAGCCCACAGTTGAACGTCTGGGCGGGCAACCGCAAGTACGAGCTAAAGGATCTGCAAGAGCCAGAGTTGGAGTGGCTGGCCGCGGAGCTAAGCCGTTGGCTGCAGATCCCAGTTGAACGGCAAAAGGTGTAGTCGTTAGGTTTTTTGCATTTAGTTATGATAAGGACAGTTTTTGGGTAAGGTCTGATGAGTTATCTTGCTGCAGATCACAGCAAATAAAATAGCAAAAAATTATAGCTTTCCTGAAAACAGAATCCAGACCCACATCGGCAAAGAGGCAGGATGCAAACAGTTTATCCAAGGCCTGCTGTAATAGCTCGCTCTGGATCCCCGTGGCGCTACCTCCCAAAAAGATATGGAAAATGATACACCAGAGATTCCATCGCTGGAGTTGCTTGGGAGTTTGGGAAAGACCCTGACTTAGAGCATCTTATCCTTGACTCAACTGTCGTTCGTGCTCACCCCTGGGCAGCCGCAAAAAAAGGGGAGCAAGCTTTGGGGAGGAGTCGAGGTGGATACAGCACTCAGATCCATGTGAGTGTGGATGGTTTGGGGAAGCCGTTAGTGTTTAGAATCACAGCAGGGCAAAGCAGGATATTACCCAAGCAGAGGCATTACCAGAGAGTTGGCAAGAAGAGCATACGAAGGTGATAGGGGATAAGATTCTCAGGAATTCAGGGAGAGGATAGACAAGGGAAGGCCGGGTGCTGATTCCTTCTAAGAGGAATAGGAGGGTGGTGGGAGATTTGACCGGCACGTTTACAGGGAGAGGCATTTAGTCGATAAAAGATTTTTTTGCGATTTAACACGGATTGCTATATTGGTGCTTGTGCTGAGAATTATCTGGCCAAATTGCTGTGGCTAAAGTTTAAGGGTATATGTGGCAAGCGTGGCTTCTGAGTCAGTGGGGGGTGGCACTCTGGCTCAACCTGGCTCTGGTGGTGCTGGGTCTGCTGAGCCCTCAGAAGGCTTTGACGCGAGCAGGGGTCATCCACGCGGGCCTTCTGGGCTTGCTGGTGTGGGGGGGGCTGGGCGGGCGGGGCTACGCGGTGGTAGCTGCCTATTTTTTAGTGGGAACAGCCGTAACCAAACTGGGGATCCGGCGCAAGCAGGCGCAGGGGATCGCCGAAAAGCGAGAGGGGGCGCGAGGGCCGGAGAACGTCTGGGGATCCGCTTTAACCGGGGCAGTATGTGCGCTAGGATACGCTTTCTTCCCGCATCCCCTGTGGTGGTTGGGATACAGCGCCAGCTTTGCAGCGAAATTGGCCGATACCGTCAGCAGCGAGGTGGGGAAAGCCTATGGCCGCAAGACCTTTTTGATCACCACCTTCCAGTCCGTGCCGGCGGGCACAGAAGGAGCTGTAAGCCTAGAGGGATCCCTGGCGGGGGTGGCGGCAGCGGCAGGGATGGCCGGGTTGGCCTGGGGGATTGGCGGGGAGTGGGTGGGGGAAAGCCCATTTTGGTTGGGCATCTGCTGGCTGGCTGGGATCCTGGCCACCCTGGCGGAAAGCTGGATGGGAGTGGTGTTACAACCCCGTTTGGCCTGGATGACCAACGAAGTTGTAAACAGTATTCAAACAACCCTGGCCGCTCTTCTGGCGGTAGGGCTGGGATCCCTTATGGGCATCGGATCCTAGAAATAGGGTCACCATGAACTACCCCACCGTATAGGCAGATGGGGTTTCTAGTGCCCCATCCCCTTAACAGTGAGGTTTTTGTCCCTTCCTCTGTCCCAGTTGCTTCATAGACCCGCAGGTCTCTGAAGGAGTGCTGCAACATCCGAGACCAACGAGGCTGGTTCCCAACCCCGGTTGCCCGTTGACGGCAACGTTGTACATGACCATTACCGAACCACGGTCTCTATTGCCGTGCCACCGAGAACGGCCATACAAAGAAGTCAAGCCAGGAGGCTTGACCAAAAGGGGAGAAGCTCTCCCCTTTCGCTGACCAGAGCTCCCTTAGCGCAGGCCGCTGGGCTTATAGACCAGGAAGCTGAGCACTTGGCACTGCTTAATGTTGTCGAACCCCACCACGCGAATGAAACAGTTGGGGTAGGCGCTGCGGCAAGCCTGCACTTCGCTGAGCACCTCCTGGGGAGAAGTGGCGCTGAACAGGGGCAGCTTCCACAGCGTCCAATAGCGAACCGTTGGTTCAGACGATTCGTTGAACTCTATGGCCGGGATGTAGCCCTGATCCAAGATGTACTGCACCTGCTTGATGATCTGCAGATCCGTCAGCGGCGGCAAGTAGGAGAGGGTTTCGTAGCGGCGCTCTTTCGGTAAGGTTTGCATGATGGGTATCACTCCGTTTCGGGTCTAGGGTTTTGTGGGGGGGATCCCGCTTCCGGGTGGGTAACGGGTAGGGATCCTGTTGCTGAGGTGATCCGTTCTAGATGATTGCGGCGGTGCTCCATGTTGGCTTGCTGGATGCCGGCTTTGGCCATTTCCGGCAGGTAATCGACCACCTCCGCAGCAATGTGTTCACGAACGGTCATGATGCGATAGGCCAACTCAGGACGCTCAGCCAACAAAGCCCGCAGGTAGGCTTCTCCATCCTGAAGGTTTTGCCGAGCGGAGAACTGCTGTAGCCAAAGGGCCCTGGGGGGATCTGTTTCGCTCAGTTGGGCCAGCACCGTGCGCATCGCCTGATAAGTCAGGTAGCTGATCAAGGTCTTGGCAGTGTCCTTGGCGATCTGTTTCAGATCCATTGCCGATCCAGGGAGGGAGCCAGCAGGGCAAGAGAACCGTGGGGATCCCTTGCCCCCAGCAGATCTCTAGAGGGTGTCGACGGCCTTGAACTCGAACTTGATTTCCTTCCACAGCTCGCAGGCAGCCGCCAGCTCCGGCGACCACTTGGCCGCTTCCCGGATGATGTCGTTGCCTTCGCGGGCCAGATCTCGACCTTCGTTACGAGCTTGGATACACGCTTCCAAGGCCACCCGGTTGGCGGTTGCGCCCGGCGCATTGCCCCAGGGGTGCCCCAGGGTTCCGCCGCCGAACTGCAGCACCGAATCGTCGCCGAAGATTTCCACCAGGGCCGGCATGTGCCAAACGTGGATCCCACCGGAAGCCACCGGCATCACCCCTGGCATGGAAGCCCAATCTTGGGTGAAGAAAATGCCGCGGGAGCGATCGGCCTCTACGTAGTTTTCCCGCATGAGATCCACAAAGCCCATCGTAATGGCGCGGTCGCCTTCCAGCTTGCCCACCACCGTACCGGAGTGCAGGTGGTCGCCACCGGACATGCGCAAACACTTGGCCAACACCCGGAAGTGGATGCCATGGTTCTTCTGCCGGTCGATCACCGCGTGCATTGCCCGGTGGATGTGCAGCAGAATGCCGTTATCCCGGCACCACTTGGCCAGGCTGGTGTTGGCAGTAAAGCCGGCTGTCAAGTAGTCGTGCATGATGATAGGGGCGCCCAACTCCTTGGCAAACTCGGCCCGCTTGAACATCTCTTCGCAGGTGGGCGCCGTCACGTTCAAATAGTGGCCCTTGATCTCGCCGGTTTCCGCTTGGGCCTTGTGGACAGCCTCCATCACGAACAGATAGCGATCTCGCCAGCGCTGGAAGGGCTGGGAGTTGATGTTTTCGTCATCTTTGGTGAAGTCCAAGCCGCCCCGCAGAGCTTCATACACGGCCCGCCCGTAGTTTTTGGCAGAAAGGCCCAACTTGGGCTTGATGGTGCAGCCCAGCAGCGGACGGCCATACTTATTCAATTTGTCCCGCTCCACCTGAATGCCATGGGGAGGGCCCTGGAAGGTTTTCAGGTAGGCCACCGGAATTCGTACATCTTCCAGCCGCAGCGCCTTTAGGGCCTTAAAGCCAAAAACGTTGCCCACAATCGAGGTGAGCATGTTGGTCACCGAGCCTTCCTCGAACAGATCCAGCGGATAGGCGACGAAGCAGAAGTACTGGTTGTCTTCGCCGGGAACCGGCTCGATGTCATAGCAGCGGCCTTTGTACCGATCCAAGTCAGTAAGCAAATCGGTCCATACCGTTGTCCAGGTGCCCGTCGAAGACTCAGCCGCCACGGCTGCCCCCGCCTCTTCGGGAGGAACGCCCGGTTGAGGGGTAACTCGGAAACAGGCCAAGACGTCGGTATCCTTAGGTGTGTAGTCGGGAGTGTAATAGGTGAGTCGGTAATCCTTCACCCCGGCTTGATAGCCGCTTTTGGATTGGGTTGCTGAGTAGGCCACGTTGATCTCCCTCTGAACGAATTACAGAACCAGAAAATGCCCTTCACGGATGCAACCAAGAGGAAAAACTCAGGGCCAAAACTCGAGACCGCCGAGTTTCCGTGAATAAGACCGCCCCACAACCATGAGGCCAAAGTTGGGCTTTAAGACACTCTTCATCCCGGCGGATGGAAGCCCTAAACCCTTCTTTTCGAGCGCCTTCAATTACTAGCTTCGACTCCCTGGATTTGCAAACCCAGCGGAAAGGAATTTATACAGCGCCTAAGCTAGAATCTCGGCAAACACAACTCTATATAGGTTTAATCCTAAGCTACCATCCGCAATAATGGGCTGATCATTACTTTCTTTATGAGTTTGATTAGTTTAATTAAAGTAAGACCCCCTGCTTCCCGCTGAGAATACAGATTTCTTTGGCTTTCTTAATATCTTTTGGGTGGAATCCCCGGCCAAAACCAAAAGCTCCCTTCTTTGAGGGAGCAGAGCAAACCCACCCGCAGGGCCTGGACGGTCAAGAAACGGCTGCCAGGGTTGGCTGGGGTCTCTTGCTGATCACCTGGTCGATGAGGCCGTACTCTTTGGCTTGTTCTGGGGTCATGAAGTTGTCGCGGTCGGTATCTCGTTCGATGCGCTCTAGAGGTTGACCGGTGTGGTAGGCCAGCAAGCTATTGAGGCTGTTTTTGATGAAGAGGATCTCTTTGGCCTGAATTTCAATATCGGTAGCTGGCCCCTGAGCTCCACCAAGGGGTTGGTGGATCATGATGCGGGCGTGGGGAAGGGCAATGCGCTTGCCTTTGGTGCCCCCTGCCAGCAGAAAGGCTCCCATGCTGGCAGCCAAACCAATGCAGATGGTGGAGACATCCGGCTGAATGTGCTGCATGGTGTCGTAAATGGCCATGCCAGCATAGACAGAGCCGCCGGGGGAGTTGATGTAGAGGTAGATGTCTTTTTCAGGGTCTTCGGACTCCAAGTAGAGCATCTGGGCCACAATCAGGTTAGCAATGTCGTCGTCCACCTGGGTGCCCAAGAAAATGATCCGATCCCGCAAGAGACGCGAGTAAATGTCAAAGGCGCGCTCGCCTCGCGCAGATTGCTCAATAACGGTGGGAATCATGCCAGTCCAAACGATGGGTCAGTCCTTACTAGTGTAGTCTAAGCCACTGGACGGGTGCTTTGCTCAGAACGACTCACCGGCCCGCCTCCGTACGGGGCTCGATGGGGTGTGAGCCGGCTAGAACAGCAAGGAGACGGGGTGGTTATGGCGGGATCCCTCTTCTTCTGGGATGTGGAACGGGTCTGAGGTGTAGCTTTTTAACGATGGGGGAAGGCGAAGCCAAGATGGACGTGATCCCAGATGAACCGATCGTGATTGCCAGCCTGCTGAGCCTGGCTTTGCTGGGGATCTTGATTCTGAACTTGGCAGGGCGTGGGTCTGGGGATGCAGATTAAAAGGTTGACAAGCTTACTTATCCTTCTTTAGGATTAGGATCGCCTTGTCGGAGAGCGCCCCCATCGTCTAGAGGCCTAGGACACATCCCTTTCACGGATGCGACAGGGGTTCGAATCCCCTTGGGGGTATTGGGTCAGAGTTATAAGATAAAGCCATCAACAGGGGATCCCTGGCAGCGGTGACACCTTACTCAGACTTTACTCAGAGAGGCTTTGCCGCCACAAACCACTCCAGATACAAGCTGGGAGAGCGGGTCATCTGGGATCCCCATACAAGCGGCATGGGCAGCCAGCCAACTGCCACTCCGTCGAGGGGGATCCCTATTCCACCCTTACTCCTCAACAGGGGAAAAATCTCCAAAGCAGCGGCCTAGAAGGTTAGGCTTAGTTGTCCAATCGGCTACGGCTTGGGTTTGAGCAGACCTAGGGCCTGCCAGGATCAGGTGCTGGCCACCAGAGCTTCAGCCGGCGTGGCGGCGACCAACAGCTCATCTTTGATAAGCTCTGCCAGCTCTTGCAGTTGGTGAATCGCCTCTGCTCCTTCCAATTTCATGAGCTCTCGGTCATCCCGCATTTCTGTCCAGCTAATGGAGCATTCGGAAACCAAAAAGCGAATCAGGTGCCCCTCTCGTAAGCTGACCATAAACGAGGCACTCTCGAAAGACGTACCACAGGTGTAGCAAGAGGCTGGGTAGCCCCGCTTCTCCAAAACGATGGCCAGGGCCTGCAAACTCATCACCAGATCTTGAACATAGCTGCGGTATTGTTCCGCCAACCGTGTGAACATCACACTCCTCCCTAATGAATTGGCCTCTGTGGGGCTCCGCCTAGCTGCAAATGACCTAACTAGTAATTTATGCTTAGGGCTAGGTTTACATCTATCATAACAATCGACAACCCCTCAAGGAAGTGATTAAGGCCACAGAGTAGGCGAAGTCTACCTCAGTGAAATGTAGTATTCAACACTTCATCTTAACAAAGACATCAAAATTTACCTCGAGTCAATGCTCTTATCTATCTGGATCCTCACCCAGTGCTTGGCCCAGTCTTTTCTCAAAATGGCTCAGCGGCTGCTCGTGTCAGCAGGACAGTTGCCTCAAAGCTTTCTCTTGCAAGGGTCTCACCGATCGCGAAGTAAGACGCGGTCTTTTGACAAGAGACCGGCGGGAGTGTCAAGTGGGCCAAGGCTTGCAGACGAATGCAGATCAAGGTGGGTTCCCGCCCGATTATGCTGAGAAAATTCTCGGCATGGACAATTGAGAAGGAACGGCTTGATGCTGACACCTGTTGATCTGGAAAAACGAGTGGCTTATTTGCAGAGTCCCCAAGCCATTCGGGATCGCTGTCAGTTGCTATTGGAAAGGGTTTTGGCCGGTGAATCAGAGCATTTTCGCCTCGACCTGAACCGGCTGGGATCCGTAGCCGACTATGTGATCACCACAATGCGGGCCCATTATCCCAACGGGGAAATTCCCTTCCACAGCCGCTGGCAACATTTTCAGGTGGGATCCGGGGAGCGCCTAGCCCGTTTGGAAAATCGACTTAAAGACATGGATCCGCTGGAGCGGCTGCGATGCAAGTGGGATCTGGCCATAGTCAGCGTGCTGCTGGACGCAGGGGCAGGCTCTGCCTGGAAGTACCGGGATCCAGAAAGTCAGACGGTGGTGGGTCGTTCCGAAGGTTTGGCCTTGGCCAGTTTCGACTGGTTCTGGCAAGGTGGGTTTTCCAGCGATCCCCAGCAGCCTCTGCAGGTGGATGCGGCGGGCCTGGAGCGGATCACCTTGGCGGATTTGGCAGCAGCTTTCCAGGTGGGGCCGGAAAATCCTTTACTGGGACTGGAGGGGCGCTGGCAACTGCTGCAAAGGTTGGCACAAACTTTGCAGGCTCAACCTCATTACTTTGGATCTGGTCACAATCTTCCTCGTCCAGGCCGGTTGTGGGACGCCATCCAGCCTGAGGATCCCAGCGGTGGGATCGAGGCAGCACAGGTCTTACAGGCGGTTCAGAGGGGGGTTGGCCCCATTTGGCCTGGGCGAGTCTCGCTGGCCGGGATCCCTCTGGGGGATGTCTGGCCCTATCCCCACCTGCCCCAAACGGAGCCGGGGAGCCATTGGGTGCCTTTTCACAAGTTGTCCCAATGGATGACCTATTCCCTGCTGGAGCCGTTGCAGCAGGAGGGGATCCCAATCGGGGGTTTGGATGAGCTGACGGGTTTGGCGGAGTATCGCAACGGGGGGCTGTTTGTGGATTTGGGGGTGATCCAACTTAAGCAGCCGGAGATTGGTCAGCAACCGTATCCTCCAGATTCGACGGTGATTGTGGAGTGGCGGGCCCTGACGGTGATTTTGCTGGATCAAGTTGCCTCCTTAATCCGGGAAAGACTGGGTTGCTCTGCCCAAGAGTTGCCCCTGGTGAAGATACTGCAAGGGGGAACCTGGACGGCAGGACGGCAAATAGCGGCCCAGCTTAGGCCAGATGCTTCTCCTCCCATCCAACTGCTCAGCGATGGCACGGTTTTTTAGGGATCCCCTTTCGAGATTCTTAAGAAGTTCTGTAATAATCTCAGGGCCAAATCAGGACGGGATCCCCAGTGCAGATGCAGGTACGAAGCGTGAAGACGCTCGGTGGCCCATCCTTCCTGTTGAAGCTGGGCGGGGGATCCCCAGCCATAGATTGGGCTTGGGGAGATAGGGGTGCTGCGGGAGCGGTGAAATTCATGCCCGCGCAGGCGATCCCCGGCTGGGGCCAGCAGGGTTGGGCGCAAAACCGCAGCTTCGCGGTAGCCTAAACACAGCCGGTCGGCCATGTCTACCTGGATGGGTAATAGCCCGGCCATCGGGTAGGTCTTTCCCTGAAAATCGGTGAGGGATTGGCCCAGCACCATCAGTCCGCCGCACTCGGCGTAGAGGGGTGGGTGGGCGGGCGGGAGCGGGCGTTGGTTAATGCTCTCAGATAGAGGTGCTGCAAACAATTCCGGGAACCCTCCCCCCAGCAGCACGCCGTCGCAGGGCTCCGGTGGCCATAGCCCCACCTGGAGGGGGGAATACTCCAGCAGCTCGGCTCCACAGGCCCGCAACAGATCCAAGTTGTCGGCGTAGTAGAAGTTAAAGGCGTGGTCTTGGGCCACCGCCACCCGTACCTGTTCGCAGCGGCGGGGCGGAGTCCTTTCGGTGAGAGGGGGGATCCCTGGCCACAGCTCTCCTACCGCTGGAGGAAGCCTCCGAATGAGGGGCAATAGGCTATCCCAATTGACGTGTTGCTCGGCCAGCTCGGCCCAGGCAGCTTGCCAGTGGGGGAAGTGATCCAGTTCTGAGACAGGCACCAACCCCAGGTGTCGGCTGGGCAACCGCAAATCCTCCCGCCGGGGAAACTGGCCCAAGACCGGGATCCCCGCTGCAGCCGCTGCCTGCTGCAAGATTTGTCCATGCCGCTCCGAGGCCACCCGGTTGAAAATCACCCCAGCAATGGAGAGGCGGGGATCCCAGCGGCTCAAGCCGTAGAGCAAAGCGGCCACCGTCGTTCCCATGCCGCTGCCATCGATCACCAGCACCACAGGGATCCCGAGCAGGCGGGCCACATGGGCGCTGCTGGCAAAAAAAGGCTCCGTTCCGCCCTCGGGGAGGGGCAGGGATCCCGGCGCTCGTCCATCGAAGAGGCCCATTACCCCCTCCACAATGGCTCCATCCTTGCCCTGGCAATGGTGGCGAAAGCAGCGCTGCACAAAGTCCTCGTCGGTCAAGAAGGGATCCAAAGTGCGACAGGGGATCCCGCTCACCGCCGTGTGAAACAGAGGATCAATGTAATCCGGCCCCACCTTGAAAGGTTGGATGTGCAGGCCCCGCCGTCTCAGAGCGGCCAACAGAGCCAGAGTGATGGTGGTTTTGCCGCTGCCGCTTGCCGCTGCCGCCAGCAGAATGGCCATCTTTCCTGCCCAAGGGTTAGAACTCGATGCCGATTTGCGCCTTGATCCCCTGGTCACGGAAGGGATGCTTGACCAAAGTCATCTCCGTCACCAGATCGGCTCGGTCGATCAACGCTGCCGGCGCGCCCCGCCCCGTCAAGATCAGGTGAACCCGCTCCGGTTTCTCCGCTAGCCCGGCCAACACCCTGTCCGGCGAGAGATATCCCAACTTGAGGGCGACATTGATCTCATCCAGAAGCACCAACTGAAACTCCCCGCTGGTGAACAGCTCCCGCCCCTTTTCCCAGGCCGCCTGTGCATGGGCGATGTCTCGCTCCCGGTCTTGGGTTTCCCAGGTAAAGCCCTCTCCCATGGCGTAAAAAGCTATTTTCCCCAGGCCCAGCTCTGGATGCTCGGCCAATTTCCGCAATAGCTTGGCTTCTCCTGGATCCCAGGCCCCCTTGATAAATTGCACCACCCCCACCGACAATCCCTGGCCGAGGGCGCGGAAGATCATGCCGAAGGCAGCCGTGGTCTTGCCCTTGCCCTGCCCCGTGTGCACGATGATCAAGCCCTTGTCATCTCGCATGCCCGACAGACGCTGCCGCTGGATCTGTTGGCGTTTTTGCATTCTTTGGCGATGCCGCCAGTTTGGGTCAGCCTCTGTGCCCGGTGAAGACTCCGCACCGCTATCGCAAGCGTCCTCAAGTTCTGTTGTCGAGAGAGGTTGGGATCCGGAAGCCGGTGCAGGCAAGCCAGACAGGGCGGGTTGGGCCATAATCAAAAGGAATCGAGATTCGCCACACAGGCTGAGGGGAACTGCACCACTGGCGCGACCGTCGGGGCAAACCCAAGTTCCCCACAGTGAACCGCCTTTATCCTAATCCGGTTTCATTCGGCTGGGATATGAGAGAACCGGCTGCCGCTTTCCGAGATAGCCTGCTAATGTACTGCTTCATCTGGGCAGTGCTGGCAATAGGGTGTTTTCAAGTCTTGCCCCGCATCCAAGTCGTATCTGCCGCCGAGTTGCAACCGTGGCTAGCGCCCAGCTACTTTGCAGGTCTGGGGGGATCCCTATTGGCAGCCTTGGGATCCCTGTTGGCCATCTCAGCCGAAACGACGCCAAATCCTGCCGACAAAAAGCATCTGCACCGCTTGGCTTGGGGATTGGGGACAGTTGGCTTTCTCGGCGTTCTCTCCCCCCTGGGCTTGGCCGGCGCATTCTTTCTCAAAGCCGCTCAGGGGACAGACTGGTGGCAGGGTCTGTTTGGCTGAAGCCGCCCACAGCTTATTTTTTGACAAATGGGCGGAGGTTGGGGGTACTATAGGGACAAGTTCCGTTCTTTATCCAGAGCAGACTGAGGGACCAGGCCCAATGAAGCTGCGGCAACCCGGCGGAAGCCTCCGCTACGGTGCCAATTCCTGCGGTTAGTCAGTAACCGAAAGATAAAGGCAATAAAGTTTTCTCTAGAGGATAGCCCTCTTTGGCGGGGGACTTTTCTGGCAACTTTATCCTTTAGCAGCTCCCATAGCTCTGGTCGCGGCAGCGGGGCAAGGCCTTCGCGGCAGTGCTGGTGCGTCAGCGGTGCAGAACGCTTGCTGGTTGCTGGGCCTTTCCTCTGGCTGAGTTGGGGCTGGTGCGGAGCACCTGGGGATCCCTGGTTGGCTCTTTCTCCGACGGATAATGAACGAGCGGGTGAGCCTTGTTTTTTGTTCAGGTTCTCAGTTCTAGCTTTTAAGGAGAAGGTTCGTTGTCCAAGTCGTTTTTGTTTTCCTCGGAGTCGGTGACGGAGGGGCACCCCGACAAAATCTGCGATCAGATCTCCGATGCCATCGTGGATGCCCTCTTGACGGCGGATCCCCTCAGTCGGGTGGCCGCCGAGGTGGTGGTCAATACGGGCCTGGTTTTGTTGACCGGGGAGATCACCTCGCAAGCGCAGGTCAACTTCACCCGTCTGGTGCGGGACAAGGTGGCCGAAATTGGCTATACCGATGCCAAGAATGGGTTTTGTGCAGAAAGCTGCGCGGTGTTGGTGGCTTTCGATGAGCAATCTCCCGATATTGCCCAAGGGGTGAATGTGGCCCTGGAAAGTCGCGGCTCCCAGGAAGATCAATTCGACTTGGTCGGGGCCGGGGATCAGGGGTTGATGTTTGGCTTTGCCTGCGATGAAACTCCCGAGTTGATGCCCTTGCCCATTAGCTTGGCCCACCGCCTCAGCCGCCAGTTGGCCACGGTTCGCAAAAACGGCACCCTGCCCTATCTGCGCCCGGATGGCAAAACGCAGGTGACTGTGGCCTATGAGGAAGGTCGCCCGGTGGGCATTCACACCCTGCTCATCTCCACCCAGCACACGCCCACGATTGGCGCCATTACGGAAGAGGCGGCGGTGCAAGAGCGGATCCGCGCCGATCTCTGGGAGGCAGTGGTCACGCCGGTGTTTGCCGAGCTGCCCATCAAGCCGGATAGCCACACCCGCTTCCTCACCAATCCCACCGGCAAGTTTGTCATCGGCGGCCCTCAGGGAGATGCGGGCCTGACCGGACGCAAGATCATCGTCGATACCTACGGCGGCTATTCTCGCCATGGGGGCGGGGCCTTCTCCGGCAAGGATCCCACCAAGGTGGATCGCAGCGCTGCCTATGCGGCTCGTTACGTGGCCAAGAACATCGTGGCGGCTGGCTTGGCGCAAAAATGTGAAGTGCAGGTGAGCTACGCCATCGGGGTAGCCCGCCCCATCAACATTTTGGTGGAAACCTTCGGCACAGGGCGCATCCCCGACGAAGAGCTGTTGCGGCTGGTGCAGCGCCACTTCGATCTGAGGCCGGCAGCCATTTTGGCCCAGTTCCAACTGCGGGAGCTGCCCCGCCAACGGGGGGGACGCTTCTACCAAAATGTAGCGGTCTATGGTCACTTCGGGCAAACTCACCTGGATCTGCCCTGGGAGCGCACCGATAAAGCCGCTCTGCTGCGGGAGGAGGCTCTTGCCAAGGCGACTGCCCTCTTGGCCTAAGAGGGGATCACTAAGACGGCCTGCTGCCTCAATGCTTGCCCTGGTGCAGTTGCTTAACCAGGTGGGGTAGCTCCGGCAGGATCAGGCTGCGCATAGCCAGTTGCACGGCTGCTGGGGAGCCAGGCATGGAAAAGATCAAGCACTTTCCGTGGATCCCGGCGATGGCCCGAGAGGCGATGGCCCGACTGCCAATCTGGGCATAGCTGAGCTGGCGGAAGATCTCCCCAAAGCCGGGCAAGGTCTTTTCCAGGAGAGCCTCGATGGCGTCGTAAGTGGTGTCGCGGGGGGCGATGCCTGTGCCACCATTCAACAAGATCACCGGCAGGGATCCGGCCCAATCCTGAACCTGCTCTCGAATGAGCTGCGGTTCATCTCGGAGAATGCAATATCTCTCCACCCGGTGGCCGGATTCCTGGAGGGCTGTGCAGATGAACTGGCCGCTGTGGTCGGTTTCAGGGGTGCGTGTGTCGCTGACGGTGATCACCCCACAGGGCAAGGAGGCAATGTGCTCTGCACCGCTGTCGCGATCAAGGGGAAAGGTCATGGCGGGGATCCCTGAGGAAAAGGTGGCAAACCCATCAAGACTGTTCCTGAGGAGGCTCGGCAGGAGTTGGAGGGTCAACGACCGTCTGCTGGAGCTCTAGGATCCCTGAGGACTCTGCCCCACCAGCACGGGCGAGTTGGGGAGGAGGGGACTGGGCAAGCAGGCGGCGCAGCTTGGGGGGAAGCTCCTGCAACTGCTCCAACAACAAGTTTAGAGATATGGCCGGTTCTCGGGAAAACAGGGATCCTGCGAGGGGTACCGGCGGCAACGGAGAACAGGCAAGGGCAGCCGAAGCCAAAGAGCGGATCCGCTCCTGCTGCTCCTGCCAAAGGAACTGGCCGATTTCTGGGGGAAAGGTAAGATGAGGAGAGCCGCGACGCTGCCAAAGGCGGAGAAGCTGCTCCACAGAGGCGGCCTTGTACCGCCCCTGGTAGAGGGCTTCTAGCAAGGCTGCCGGGATCCAAAGATCCGGGAACAACTGGCTCCAGCGCTCCACCCAAACCTGGCTGGGTTGACCTTCCAGCTCAAACCCATAGTGCTCCAGAAAGGTGGCAGGATCCATCAGCCCATGGCAGCCCAAGGAAACTCAACCCAAGCTAGTCCAGATCCGCCGAGACAAAGGGGAGATAAAGCCTTTCTCCCTGGATCTCGCAAGACAGCTCTCGTCCAAGAATACCCCTATTTGCCTTTCATGAAGGCTCTGTGAAGAGGCTATAAAGCTGCAAAGCTGCGGTACGCTTAAAGACTCAGTGGCTGACGGGCCCCAGCTCAAGCGCTGCCTCCAGAGCGCGCTCGCTATCAGGAAACTGCGTCAGCAGCCGTCCTAGGAAGGCGACATCTCCCGTCAGGCCGTACAGAGCCATGAGCACATCCCCGGCATAGCGGCTCTGGGGGAAGCGGTTCAGCAGCTCATTGCCGGCGTAGATCGCCTGGCGGGCATAGCCATCCTGCAGGGCTTTGGCTTCCAGAAAGTAGCTGTAGCTGAGGCTGCCAGGATCCACGTAGTCCGGCAGTGACGTGTCGAACAAGCTGGTATCTTCTGTCACTCCTGGGGGGAAGCCCGGCAGCGGATAGATGGCTGCCGTTTCCTCGGGAGGGTAGGTGGTGTACTGGCGGTAGAGGATCAGCACCTGCCGGTACAGGCTTTCTTCCTGAAGATGGGCAGGGGCGGTGGGATCCGCCAGCACAGAGCCGAGTAACTCTGCTGCTACAGCATGGTGATTGGCCCGCTGATAGTCCGATAGAGAACTGGAAGAAGCTGGTTGCGGCGGCGCGCTTCCATCAGCATCCCCACTCAGGCCACCGGCACGGGTTTGGTTAAACAGCCACAGGTACCCATTGCGCCAACCGTCGGCAGCGGCCCAGTGGGCGGCCAGTTGATAGCGTTGTTGGGGAGTGGATTGGGCTTGCCAACGGCTCAATTGGCGCCAGCGTTCTCGTTGGGCCTGGATTTTCGGTTGCAGAGGGGTGCGGCTGGCGGGCACGGGATCCCAGTCGTCCAGCCAGTAGCCGCCATCCAGCAAGGGGTAGCGATCCAACACAGCATCCAAAGCCAGATTTTCCGTCAGCTGCAGGGCTAGGTCGTAGCGGTGTTCGCGGGCGAAGCGAACCGCCAGAGCATAGCGGACGGCGGCGGCCAGAGGATGCTCGCCGTGGCGGTCGAGAAAAGCTTGCAACTCGCTGGGGGTTGCACCGCTGTCTAAGAGCAAAAGCAGGCGGCGGCGCAAGACGTAGCGCATGTCTCCATCGCCGAAGGGATCCGCCAGCCAATTGGCCAAAAGGACCAGTGCTTCTTCCCTTTTGCCCTGCCACTCCAAGGTGCGTGTCAGCCAGAGGGGCGGCTGCGCCGCTCTTCTAAAACCCTTGCCTTTGACCATTCCTGCAGTGGATCCCCCGATTTCTTGGAGGCCTGAGTTGCCAGCACCCTTTCAGGATAGGCTCTCCCTTAGCCGGCGGTTGCCATGGCCTTCAACCCCTTCAAAATCAGGTAGTCCAGAATACTGGTGTTCTCCTCGCCGCGATAATTAAAATTGGAGCGCACCAGCCACAGCCCCTTCTGAGTGCGGCAACAGAGGTTCAGCAGCGTGCGGGCCAAAATCTGTTGACGCGCCTGTAAATCCCGCGCCGCATCGAAAACCTCCCCGTCCCATTCCGGCGTCAGCACACGGCTGTTGTAGAGCACATGCCAGAGGGAGCGGGACCAGCTGGGGTTGGTGATATCAAACCAAAATTGGTAATCCGCCTCCAAACCCCGAGTGATGTAGGCCCCCGGAGTTGCAACTACCAAGTAACGGGAATAGTCGGGCTCGAAGCGGCTGCTGCTGGGGGTCTGTCCCGAGCGGATCATGGCCAAAAAGGCGGGATCCCCTTCGGCGGGGAAGGCCTGACGAAACCGTTGTGCCGCTTCCATCAATACGCGCAGCAGCTCTTGATCCTGAGGGGAAGCAATCACCGAGGCCAAGTGATCGGCAAAAAACTGCTGGAAGAAAGCGGCCAATGAAGGGCCGGGACGATAGCCGCGCAGCCAATCGAACAGTCGCTGGTAGCGCTCCAGGTTGGCAAACCCCACCCGCTCCGGCTGCCGTACTGCTGTTCGGGGACGCAGAGAACGCCCCACCGGATCCCAGGTATCTTCGGCCAACAGAGCCGCCCGGATGGGATCCAGCCCCAGCACCCAGCTCAACATCAGCCGCCAAGCCGGCAAAGTGGGAAAAGCACCCCACTCGGGATGGGCCAATTCTGCTGCCGTCAGCACCGCCCGCACCAAGGGATAGCGGATCAACGCCGGGAAGGGGGCAATCGACAAAACCGGCACTTCCGACAACTGCTCCTGCAAGCTCAGGCTCACCCCCACATCCATACGGGGCAGCAAAACAGCAATGCGATGGGCCGGGATCCCGGCCCCCAAAAGCCGGCGAATTTGGGCAACCATCACCTCCACTGCCGCAAACTGGGTCTCTTCCTCCAGCGTTTGCACCAGCGGCAGCTCCCCCCCCTTCGGCTCAGGCAGCGGATGAGAAAACGGGGGATCCAGCACCCGCGCAATCTGCACCCCTAAGCGGATCATGCCTGCTGAAGCGCGATGGCTCCCCTCCAGAAACCGAACCTGCGTTTTTGCCATCAAGAAGTCAGCTACTGCCTCTGGGATCCCGGTCAAGGAAACCCCACCACCAAGGGTGTAGCTGAAAAATTGACTTTGCAGATGGGATTGCCCCTGCCGGTAAAACTCCAGCGCCACGGCACAACTGTCTTCCGCCTGATCCACAATCAGGTGATCCCACTCTTGCCAAAACTCCGCCAGCGGCAGGATGTGCTCGCCAAACAGCCGAATTTGCAGGCCAAAATCCAGGGATCCCAACCGAAGCGCTGCCTCCCACAGCCGACCCACACAGCAGCCCATTGCCTGCAAAGCCTCTGCCCGCCGCGGATCTGCCTCCTCGGGCCAAGCCCGGGCCAGCCGGGATCCCACCACCTCTGCCGGCAAACCCGAAGCCCCCGCAATATAAGCAGCACTGCTGATCTGATCCCAGATCTGGAACTCCTTGAGCCCGACGCCGGCAAAGGCTTCCCCATGCCGAGGGCATAAAGCGCAAGCTCGTTCGCAGAGAAATTGAGTGAGATCTTTGGCCAAGGGGATCGGCTCAAACTGAGGAGGCAACTGAGGAAGGCGGGCACACACCTGCGGCCAATGATCGGCCAGAGAGCGCCCAACCCGCTGCAAGAACGTCTCGATCCGCCACGGCCCCACCAAGCCCGAACTGGACTGCTGCAAGCGCCGCAACACCTCATCCGCTTGCCGTTGACTCCGCACCAAAAACAAGACCCGGCCCGGATCGGCTCCTGCCTGCAACAATCTCCGATAGTGATCTACACAAGCCTGGGTCAGCCCACTGCCTGCCCAGCCCATCACACTTTGGAAGGGAGATGGCTTCCCCCGCCAATGGCTCTTTTCTTCCGCCTGAGCTGCTCTCGCCATTGCTGGCCTTCCCCAACCAACCCATTTTCTCGGCAAAAGTCTGGACAAACGGGCCTTCGCTTCATTATGATTGTTTTCCGTTGCCAACTGAGTCCATCCGCTTTGGCGACCCGGCGCGCTGCTACACCAGATACTGCCTCTTTAGCAGGTAAGTCTGAGCAGCTCTCAACAAAAGCAGTTTGGCGTGCAGCTTTGGGGGTGAACTAAGCAAAAGGCTCAGCGTTGCCGGCGCTGAACTTGGCCTCGGGGGATCCCTACCTTGCTCTTTCGCCTCAGCCGGCAGACTCAGCTTTGTCTTGAGCTTCCTGCTGCCACGCTATTGCTGTATGCCTATCCATCCGGCTAACTGAGCCATTGGCCTACGGCCCGCTTCGCGAACGGCTAGCCGATTGTCGGAGTGAGCTGGCTCTCAGTTGATGAAAACGAGTCGTGCAGGCTCGATTGGAGGTTCTTGTGGCACTTGGCATCCTCGGAAGAAAAGTCGGCATGACCCAGATCTTCTCTCCAGAAGGGCTGGCCATTCCGGTTACCGTCGTGCAGGCGGGGCCTTGCACCGTGACCCAGATCAAAACCCAAGCCACAGATGGCTACAACGCCATTCAGTTGGGCTACTTGCCCACTGCCGAAAAGCATCTCACGCGGGCGCAGCGGGGCCACCTCACCAAAGCGGGGGTGACAGAGCTGCTGCGCCACCTGCGGGAGTTCCGGGTTGACCAGCCAGAAGCCTACCAGTTGGGGCAGAAAATTACCGTCGAGATGTTCTCCCCTGGCCAATTGGTGGATGTGGCCGGTACCTCCATCGGGCGAGGGTTTGCCGGCTATCAAAAGCGCCACCACTTTGGTCGTGGCCCCATGTCCCACGGCTCCAAAAACCACCGCCGACCGGGCTCCATTGGCGCCGGTACAACCCCAGGCCGCGTGTTTCCGGGGATGCGCATGGCGGGGCGGTTGGGAGGTGGCCGAGTCACCACCCGCAAATTGCAGTTGGTGCAGGTGGATCCGGAGCGGGATCTGTTGGTGATTAAGGGTTGCGTGCCCGGGGTAGAAGGAGGGCTGCTGGAGATCACCCCTGCCAAGCAGGTGGGCAACAAGCGCTAAGGAGGGATCCCTGGGTGAAACCAAGGTTGACCGGCATCCGCAAAGACGAGGAAACCATGGCAAGTTGTGTGGTGAAAAATTGGCAAGGGGAAACGGTGGGCAGCGCGGAGCTGAGCCTTAAAGTTGCTCGTCCCGAAACAGCCGCCCACATTCTCTATCTGGCACTGCGCCGGCAGATGACCAATGCTCGTCAGGGCAACGCCCACACCAAGACCCGAGCTGAGGTGCGCGGCGGCGGTCGCAAGCCTTGGAAGCAGAAAGGCACCGGTCGGGCCCGTGCCGGCTCCATCCGCTCCCCACTTTGGCGCAAAGGGGGGGTGATCTTCGGCCCCCGCAAGCGGGAATACAACCTGGCCATGAACCGCAAAGAACGGCAACTGGCCCTGCGCACCGCTCTGCAAAGTCGGGTGGAAGACCTGATCGTCGTGGAGGATTTCCAGGAGCAGCTCAACCCGCCCAAAACCCGTGCTGTGGCCCAGGCTTTGCTGCGCTGGGGGGTGATGGAAGATCAATCGGCTCTGCTCATCGTTGCCGAACGCTCGGAAGCCGTAGAGCGGGCCGTGCGCAACATCGCCCGCGTTAAGCTGATCGGCCTGGATCAGATCAACGTTTTCGATCTGCTCAACGTCGATTGGGTGCTGATCACCGTTTCTGCCCTAGAGCAGCTCAAGGCCCGTTGGGGATCCGACGCCGCGCCGGCAGTTCTGGAGAGGCCCTCTGAGACTGCGCCTCAGGCCGACCTAGCCGGAGATCAGGCCCTGCCCGGAGATGGGCCGGAAGATCAGGCCGTTCCAGAAAGCGAACACGAGGAAGAAGGGCAGGAAGACCAAGCTGACCTTCAAGGACGTCCAGCAGATCAGCAGGGGCCAGAAGAGCAAACCGAAGAGCCCCAAGATCAAGCAGAAGAACTGGCTCAAGGAGTAGAGCCGCCAACTGCAGAAGAGGCCGAAACAGCCCCAGCAGAGGAGGAAAGCGATGACTGAGAGCAAGCGGATCCTGGCCGACGTCCTGTTGCGCCCCGTCATCACCGAAAAGGCAACCGCCTTGATGGAGCAGCGCAAATATGTCTTTGAAGTGCTGCCCACCGCCACCAAGCCGCTCATCCGAGCTGCCGTCGAAGAAATGTTCCGCGTGCGAGTTACTTCCGTCAACACCCTGAAGCTCCCGCGCAAGCAACGGCGGGTGGGCCGCTTCGTTGGCTATCGCACCCGTCCCAAGCGAGCCATCGTGACCTTGGCGGAGGGAGATTCCATCACCCTCTTCCCGGACACCTAACCCCCCTTTTTGAGTTGTTGTCATCCCATCCCCCACCCCTACCCGAGCCATGGGCATTCGTACTCTCCGACCTTACACCCCCAGCACCCGTCACATGACGGTCTCTGACTTCGAGGAGCTGTCCCGTGACGAGAACGGCAAGCGGCCCAGACCGGAAAAGTCGCTGCTGCAATTTATTCACCGCAAGAAAGGGCGCAACAACCGTGGCGTCATCACCTGCCGGCACCGCGGTGGTGGCCACAAGCGGCTTTACCGCATCATCGACTTCCGCCGTGACAAGCGGGGGATCCCGGGGACCGTCAAAACCGTCGAGTACGATCCCAACCGCAGTGCCCACATCTGCTTGGTGGAATACGAAGACGGAGAGAAACGCTACATCCTCGCTCCCCGCAACCTAGAGGTGGGATCCACCATCATGGCCGGGCCAGAGGCCCCCTTTGAGATCGGCAATGCCATGCCCCTGGAGCGGATCCCCTTGGGAACGGTGGTTCACAATGTGGAGCTGTATCCCGGTCGCGGCGGGCAGATCGTTCGCGCCGCCGGGGCTGGCGCTCAAGTGGTGGCCAGAGAAGGCAAATATGTCTCCCTCAAGCTGCCCTCCGGCGAAGTCCGCATGATCCGCGGCGAGTGCTACGCCACCATCGGCCAACTGGGCAACGTTGACCACAACAACATCAGCCTGGGCAAGGCGGGTCGTAGCCGTTGGTTGGGGCGCCGTCCCAAGGTGCGTGGCTCGGTGATGAACCCTGTGGATCATCCCCATGGTGGCGGGGAAGGGCGAGCCCCCATAGGCCGCAGTACCCCTGTCACCCCTTGGGGCAAGCCCACCCTGGGGTACAAGACCCGCAAACGCAACAAGCCCAGCAACAAATTCATCGTGCGCGGTCGCCGTCGCGGAGGCCGCCGGGACAAGGGCGGAAGGGCTGCTCAGTAGCCGCTGGCCATTCGCTCCCCGAAGCTTTTTCGACAGTGAATTGCTTATCAAACGGTTGAGGTTCTTATGGGACGTTCGCTGAAAAAAGGCCCCTTTGTGGATGCCAAGCTGCTTCTCAAGGTGGAGAAGATGAACGAGCGCAACGAGAAGCACATGATCAAGACCTGGTCGCGGGCCAGCACCATCTTGCCGGTCATGATCGGCCACACCATCGCCGTTCACAACGGCAAGCAACACGTGCCCATCTACATCACCGATCAGATGGTGGGTCACAAGCTGGGGGAATTCGTTCCCACCCGTACCTTCCGCGGTCACGCGGGGAGCGACAAAAAAGCCGCTCGCCGTTGAGAGGAATAACGAACAGGAAAGTATCGAGTAGGCAAGGAGAGGGCCATGGCCGATTCATCCCCTGAGGTTAAAGCGGTAGCCCGCTATATCCGCATGTCCCCCTTTAAAGTGCGGCGGGTGTTGGATCAGATCCGTGGGCGCACCTATGCCGATGCCCTGATTCTTTTGGAGTTCATGCCCTACGCTGCCTGTGAGCCGGTTCGTAAGGTGCTGCGCTCGGCGGTGGCCAACGCAGAGCACAACAACGGCTTGGATCCCCGGGATCTGGTGATCAGCCAAGCCTACGCCGATCAGGGTCCTGTGCTGAAACGGTTTCGCCCCCGCGCCCAAGGGCGGGCCTACCCCATTCGCAAGCGCACCTGTCACATCACCATCGCCGTCCGGCCCATAGAGGAAGCTGAAGCGGCGACGGCCTCTTAACCTCCTGTATTTCTAGCCCTTTACCCTTCAACCGACACCACCATGGGACAGAAGATCCACCCCACCGGTTTCCGCCTCGGCGTGATTAAAGAACATCGCAGCCGCTGGTTTGCCGATCCGGCCCGCTATCCAGCCCTGTTACAGGAGGACGACCAGATTCGCACCTACCTGACCAAGCAACTGAGCAGTGCTGGTTTGGCCGATATCCAAATCGAGCGCAAAGCGGATCAAATTGACCTGGAGATCCGGGCTGCTCGCCCTGGGGTAGTTGTGGGTCGGGGCGGATCCAGCCTAGAGACTTTGCGCCAAGGTCTACAGAAAGAGCTGTCCGCGCTAGCGGGACAAAGCCCTGGTTCACGAGGTGGTGGCGAGCGAACCATTCGCATCAATGTAGTAGAGGTCACCCGTGCCGATGCCGAGGCGACCTTGTTGGCGGAAAACATTGCCCAACAGTTGGAACGGCGGATTGCCTTTCGCCGCATCGTGCGCCAGGTGATCCAACGGGCCCAGCGGGCAGGTGTACAAGGGATCAAAATCCAAATTGCCGGGCGTCTGAACGGGGCCGAGATTGCCCGCACCGAATGGACGCGGGAGGGGCGGATCCCTTTGCATACTTTGCGGGCCGACATCGACTACGCCGAGCACCTCGCCCACACCACTTTCGGCATCATCGGGGTCAAGGTCTGGGTCTTCAAAGGGGAAGTTCTGCCCGGGCAGGAACGCCACGAACAGAAGTTTCCCCTGCAACAGCCCAAACGTCGGCAGCAGCGGCGGCGGCCCACCTTTGAAGATCGCTCGGCTCAGGAGGCCTGAGGGCCAACACCGGAACGTCCAGGGATCCCTATCGCAGTTGACTTAAGGAACGGCCATGTTAAGCCCCAAACGCACCAAGTACCGCAAGCAACAGCGCGGGCGCATGAAAGGCAAAGCGACCCGTGGCAACCGCATCAACTTTGGGGAATACGGCCTTGTGGCCCTAGAACCCGCCTGGATTACAGCTCGACAGATCGAGGCCAGCCGTCGAGCCATGACCCGCTATGTTCGGCGGGGCGGCCAAATCTGGATTCGCATCTTTCCCGACAAGCCCGTTACTCAGCGAGCCGCGGAAACCCGCATGGGATCCGGCAAAGGCAACCCTGAGTACTGGGTTTGTGTCGTCAAGCCGGGCCGTATCCTCTTCGAAATGGGGGGAGTGGCAGAGCCTATCGCCCGCGAGGCCATGCGCCTTGCCGCCCAGAAGCTGCCCATTAAGGTCAAGTTTGTAACCAAAGCCGACTTTGAAAAGCCAGAGCCCGCCCAGGCAACGGCTTCAGAGGTGGCCACCAGCAGTGTATGAGGAGAGTTCAGCCATGCCCATGCCCAAAATTGCTGATGCCCGTGCTTTATCGGACGAAGAGCTGAGCAACGAAATCTACGCCGTCAAGAAAGAGCTGTTTGAGCTGCGTTTGCAGCAGGCCACGCGGCAGTTGAACCAGCCCCATCTCATCCGGCTGCGCAAACACAAGCTGGCGCAACTACTAACTGTGGAGGGAGAGCGTAAGCGGGGCAAACGCCCAACCAAGGAGGAGTAATGGCTGTTCGGGAGAAGATTGGCATTGTTGTCAGCAACAAGATGCAAAAAACGGTGGTTGTTGCTGTGGAAAATCGAGTTGCTCACCCGAAGTACGGCAAGATCGTCGTCAAGACCAAGAAGTTTAAGGCCCACGACGAGGAAAACCGCTGTCAAGAAGGGGATCTGGTGCGCATCACGGAAACCCGTCCCCTTAGCCGCACCAAGCGTTGGCAAGTTGCCGAAATCCTGAGGGAGGTGAAGAAACTATGATTCAGCAGCAAACTATGCTGACGGTGGCCGACAACACCGGTGCTCGCAAGATGATGTGTATTCGCGTGCTGGGCAGCAGTGGCCGTCGCTACGCCAGCTTGGGCGATGTGATCATTGGTGTCGTCAAGGATGCCCTGCCCAACATGCCCGTCAAAAAATCCGATGTTGTCAAGGCTGTTGTTATCCGCACCGTCGATACGGTACGTCGCCCTGACGGCATGTGCATCCGCTTCGACGACAACGCCGCCGTGATCATCAACAACGACGGCAATCCCCGTGGAACTCGTGTTTTCGGCCCTGTAGCCCGCGAGCTGCGGGAGAAAAACTTCACCAAGATCATCTCCCTGGCCCCGGAGGTACTCTGATGGTTCGCCCCCTCAAACCCAGCCAAATTCAGCGCCTAGTTCGGCGCCCCGGCATTCGCAAGCACCGCAACAGCCTGCGCTACAAAATGTGTATCAAGCAAGGGGATACCGTGCAGGTGATCTCCGGCGATGACAAAGGCAAAATCGGCGAGGTGCTGCGCGTTTTTCCCGAGTGCAACATGGTTTTGGTGGAAGGGGTTAACATTGTTACCTACCACCGTAAACCCCAGCGAGAAGGGGAAAGTGGCCGAATTGAGACCAAGGAAGCTCCCATTCCCGTCTGCAAAGTGATGGCCTATTCCAAGAAGCAGGAGGTGGCCAGCCGTATCGGCTATCAAATCACCGCCGATGGTCGCAAGGTTCGCGTCCTTAAGAAAACGGGTGAGATTCTCGACTAAGCTTTTGATCCCTTTCCACCATTGGTTTGGCTCTGACCCAGCCCAGAGCCGCAAGGAGAAGCCACCATGCCCCAACGTCTGCAAATCCTCTACAACACCGTCATCGTCCCCAAGCTGCAAAAGGAGTTGGGCTACACCAACATCCACCAGGTGCCCCGCCTGGAGAAGATCGTCATCAACCGCGGCTTGGGGGAAGCTTCCCAAAATGCCAAGGCTCTGGAATCCTCCATTGCCGAGATCAGCGCCATCACTGGCCAGCGGCCCGTGATCACCCGCGCCAAGAAGGCAATTGCCAGCTTCAAGATTCGCAAGGGCATGCCTGTCGGCCTGATGGTGACCCTGCGACGGGAGCGCATGTATGCGTTTTTGGATCGCCTGATCAACATTGCTCTGCCCCGTATCCGTGACTTCCGCGGTGTCAGCCCCAAGGCCTTTGATGGACGAGGCAACTACACCCTCGGCATCCGTGAACAACTGATTTTTCCCGAAATCAACTATGACTCTGTGGATCAGTTGCGAGGTATGGATATCTCCATTGTGACCACTGCTAAAACCGACGAAGAGGGCCGTGCCCTGCTCAAAGCGTTTGGCATGCCCTTTGCCTCCTAGGTTGCCCACCCTGACTTTTCTTGATCTGCATCGATCTTCCGAGGAGCACTGACCCACCGATGGCCCACACCAACGACACGATCGCCGATATGCTCACCCGCATTCGCAATGCCACCATGGCTCGGCACGAGTCGGTGGCAGTTCCGGCCACCCGCATGACCCGCAGCATCGCTCGCGTTCTTCATGAGGAAGGGTTCGTCAGCGAATGGAAGGAGGAGGGAGAAGGGATCCAAGCCCGAGTGGTGTTGCGATTGAAGTACAAAGGCAAAGGCCGCAACTGCAGGCCCATCATCAATGGTCTAAAGCGGGTGAGCCGACCGGGTCTGCGGGTTTACCGCAACCACAAAGAGCTGCCCCGAGTGCTGGGAGGAATTGGGATCGCCATCATCTCCACCTCCAACGGCATCATGACCGACCGGGAGGCTCGTAAGCAGGGCATTGGTGGTGAAGTCCTCTGTCTTGTCTACTAGACCTTAAGTTTTCTCTGGTCAGGAGTTTTTCCCATGTCCCGTATCGGTAGACGCCCCATCGCCCTTCCTGCCAAGGTGGAGATCCAGATCGACGGCCAACACATTGCAGTGAAAGGCCCGAAAGGTCAACTGTCCCGCAGTTTACCGCCCTTGATCACAGTCCAGCAAAACGCTCAGATGCTCACGGTCAGCCGTCTCAACGATTCTCGGCCTGCCCGCCAACTGCACGGCCTTTGCCGCACCTTGGTCGCCAACATGGTCGATGGAGTATCCAAGGGATTTGAGCGGCGGCTGGAATTGGTGGGCGTGGGCTACCGGGCTGCCATCCAAGGCAGCAAGTTGGTTTTGAACGTTGGCTACAGCCATCCTGTGGAGATCCCCTTTCCTCCTGGCATCCAAATTGCCGTTGAGGGAAACAACATCATTGTTGTCTCAGGCACAGATAAAGAACTGGTGGGCAATACTGCCGCCCGCATCCGAGCGGTCCGGCCTCCGGAGCCCTACAAGGGGAAAGGGATCCGTTATCTAGGGGAACAAGTTCGCCGCAAGGCGGGTAAATCCGGGAAAGCGAAGAAGTAAATAGCCCATTGCGAAAGCGGGACGGAGTCCTATGAAAACCAGCCGCAAAATCACCACCCAACGTCGTCATCGACGCATTCGCCGCAAGGTCTTTGGCACTGCCGAGCGGCCTCGCCTGGCCGTGTTTCGCTCCCATCGACACATCTACGCCCAGGTGATCGACGATGTAGCCCAGCATACCTTAACCTCTGCCTCCACCTTGGACACGGAGCTGCGCGAAAAATTCAAAGAAACCGGGACGGCTACTCAAGAAGCGGCTGCCTTGGTGGGCCGCTCAGTTGCTGAACGAGCCTTACAGATGGGCATTTCCCGCGTGGTTTTCGATCGGGGGGGCAAGCTCTATCACGGGCGCGTTCAGGCTTTGGCAGAAGCTGCCCGAGAAGCAGGGTTACAGTTCTAGCTACTGAGGACATAGCACATGGCTGAGCAGAGGGAACGTCGCAGAAGCAAAAAAAACCGCGAAGAGCAACCCACCGAGTGGCAAGAGCGGGTCATCCAGATTCGCCGCGTCACCAAGGTGGTCAAGGGCGGCAAGAAGTTGAGCTTCCGCGCTGTGGTGGTGGTCGGCAACGAGCGGGGCCAAGTCGGGGTTGGCGTAGGCAAAGCCAACGATGTGATCGGAGCAGTGCGCAAGGGGGTTGTGGACGGTAAAAAGCACCTGATTGAGGTGCCCCTCACCAAAGGTTTGTCCGTACCCCATCCCATGCAGGGGGCAGGCGGCGGTGCCACCGTCTTGGTCATGCCAGCAGCTCCCGGCACAGGCGTCATCGCAGGGGGGGCAGTCCGCACCGTTCTGGAGCTGGCGGGTGTACGCAACAGCTTGGCCAAGCAACTGGGATCCAGCAACCCCCTCAACAATGCCCGTGCCACCATCGATGCGCTGCGGCGGATGCGTACCTTTAAGCAGGTGGCCCAAGACCGAGACATCGATGTGCGCCGCCTATTGGGCAAGTGATGGACAGGTGATATTGAGCAAGTGAGCTAGAGGTAGACATGCGACTGGAAGACATTCGGCCTCAAGCAGGTTCGACGCGGCGGCGGCGGCGGCTAGGTCGTGGCGTTTCTGCCGGGCAGGGGGCCTCCTGTGGCAAGGGGATGCGGGGGCAAAAGGCCCGCAAGGGGGGTGGTACACGACCCGGCTTTGAAGGGGGGCAGACTCCCCTCTACCGGCGTTTGCCCAAGCTTAAGCATTTCCCCCGCTACACGCGGCGTCTGGAATACACCCTGGTCAACCTGCGCGCCTTGGCGGATCTGCCTGCCGGCAGCGAGGTCAGCCTGCAAAGCTTAATGGAACGAGGGATCGTCACCACCAACGATGGCCCGCTGAAGATCTTGGGAGATGGGGAAGTCAGCGTGCCCCTGACGATCAGGGCGGCGGCTATTACCGCTTCAGCCAAAGCCAAGATCGAGGCAGCCGGAGGTCGGGTGGAGATTTTGGGATCCTAAACCCCTTCTTCCCGTTGCTCTGGCCGGCTTCTGCCGGGTGGCGCTGAGTTGCACTTTTTTGATTTTGCTTTGATTTTGCCGACTGCTCCACCAGCAGCGTAGAGTGGTAGATAGCTAACCTTGCCCTTTGCTCCCGCGAGATTCTCTTCCCTATGGTTGACACACGAGGTTCCGCCCCCTCTGCCCAAGAGACCTTTATGCAGATGGCTATGGCCTCTGGCCTGCGCAGCCGTCTGTTTCTCACCTTGGGCTTGCTGCTGTTGGTCAGACTGGGCATTTACATCCCCATTCCCGGTATCGATCGGGCCCGCTTTGCTGCCGAAGCTGCCAACAGCCCTGTGTTTGGCTTGCTGGATGTCTTCTCCGGCGGGGGGATTTCTGCTTTGGGAATTTTCGCCCTTGGGATCCTGCCCTTCATCAACGCCTCGATCATCATGCAGTTGCTGGTCTCGGCCATTCCGGCCTTAGAGAACCTGCAGAAAAACGAGGGAGAACAGGGGCGGCGGCAGATTTCTCAGTACACCCGCTATGTCACCTTGGTTTGGGCCATCATCCAGGGCATTGGCATTTCCTTTTGGGTGCGGGAGTTTGCCAGTACCACCAATGAGTTGGCCTTCATGGCCTCCACCACCTTGGCTCTGGCGGCAGGATCCCTGTTTGTGATGTGGCTGGGAGAGATGATCACGGAGAAAGGGGTGGGAAGTGGCCCTTCGCTCTTGATCTTCGTCAACATTGTTGCCACTCTGCCCCGTGCCCTCGGACAGACTATTAGCCTGGCCCGTGCCGATAGCAGCACCATCGGTGGCATCTTGCTGTTGCTGGCAATCTTTTTGGTCACCATTGTCGGCATTGTCTTTGTCCAAGAAGGCAGCCGCAAGATCCCGATCGTCTACGCCAAGCGCCAGGTGGGCAACAAGCTGTTCCGCGAGCAGAAAAGCTATCTGCCCCTGAGGCTAAACCAAGGGGGGGTGATGCCGATCATCTTTGCCTACTCGGTGATGTCCCTGCCTTTGGCCTTGGCCCAGTACACCCAAAACCTGACCTTGGTGCAGGTGGCCAACTTCCTATCCCCCACCTCCTGGTTCTACATTCCCTTCTATTTCGTGCTGATCCTCTTCTTCAGCTACTTCTACGCCTCTTTGCTCATCAACCCGGTGGATCTGGCTCAAAACTTGAAGAAGATGGGGGCCAGCATTCCAGGGGTACGCCCGGGCAAGGCCACTGCCGAGTATGTCGAAGGGATCCTCAACCGCCTGACGCTGCTGGGGGCTTTGTTCCTGTGCGCGGTGGCCATCATCCCGACGACGGTGGAACGGGCAACCGGCATCACCACTTTCCAAGGTTTGGGGGCGACCTCGCTGCTGATTTTGGTGGGGGTGGCGATCGAGACCTCCAAGCAGATCCAGACTTATGTCATCTCACAACGCTACGAAGGGATGGTCAAACAGTAGTGCCGAGGTTGATCTTTCTGGGGCCGCCGGGGGCGGGCAAAGGTACACAGGCGGAGCGGCTGGCGGCCATTTACCACACGCCCAAAATTTCCACAGGCGATCTGTTGCGGGCCGAGGTGAAAGCCCAAACGCCCCTGGGGTGCCAGGCCAAGGTTTACATGGATGCGGGAGAGCTGGTGCCTGACGAGGTGCTGATCGGAATGGTGAAGGGGCAGTTGCAGCAATCTCCAGAGCAGGGCTGGATCCTAGATGGATTTCCTCGCACCTTAGCCCAGGCAGAGGCCTTGGAAGAGCTGCTGCAAGAGCTGGGCCAAGATTATGACTACGTCCTCAACTTGGAGGTGCCGGATGAGGTGGTGGTGGCCCGGCTGCTGGCCCGGGGCAAGGAACAGGGGCGCAGCGATGATGCGGATCGGTCGGTGATTCTCAAGCGTCTGGAGGTCTATCGGCAGCAGACGGCTCCCCTAATTGATTTTTATGAGGCCAAGGGGCGCTTGCAGCGGGTCAACGGCAACCAGCCGATGGAATCCGTACAGGAACATCTGCAGGCTCTTTTGGAAGGCTTCAGGAGGACGGCGTGATCAGAGCAGGAGCTGGAAATCCCTCCCAGCGGCGGGGCATGCAGCTCATCGAGATCAAATCTCGCCGCGAAGTGGAGAAAATGCGGCGGGCCGGTCGGGTGGTGGCCCAAGTATTGCAGGAGATCGCGGAGCGCCTAGAGCCGGGCTGGACTACGGCAGATATCGATGCCTATGCCGAGAGACGGGTGGCCCAACTCAATGCTTTGCCCAGTTTCAAGGGCTACTACGGCTTTCCCGCCTGCGTTTGTGTCAGTGTCAACCATGAGGTGGTGCACGGGATCCCCAGTCCCCGTAAAGTGGTGCAGCCGGGAGATGTGGTCAAAGTGGATTTTGGTGCCATCGTCGAGGGCTGGCATGCGGATTCCTGTATCACCATCGGCCTGGAACCCCTGAGCGACGCAGCTCGGGATCTGATCGATACTGCGGCCAAAGCCCTGCAGACGGGCATCGACTGTGTGCGCCACGGCGTTTGGCTTCAGGATGTCTCGGGTGCCATTGAAGATTACATCGAGGGGCGGGGCTATTCTGTGGTGAAGCAGTATGTTGGTCACGGGGTGGGGCGCAACCTGCACGAGGAGCCGCAGTTTCCCAACTATCGCACCCGCGATCTGCCCAATCCCAAGCTGCGCTCCGGCATGACGGTGGCCATTGAGCCGATGGTGAATGCGGGGGGAGAGGCAACCCGAGTGTTGCCAGACCAATGGACGGTGGTCACAGTAGATGGCTCTTGGTCAGCTCAGTTTGAGCACACGGTCTTGGTCACCGAGTCTGGAGCAGAAATTTTGACCGATCGCACGCCTTTTCAGTCCTAAGGGATCCCCTGATGAAGGACTGCAACGGTTAGGATAGAAGAGATGGAGTATATTTTCATTTCTTAATAGCGCGTGTCGTCGCGGCTGTGGATTGTTCTGTTGTTTGTTATGTCGTTTTTGGGAGGGCTCATTGTCTAAGGAAGATGCCATTGAAATGGAGGGGGTTGTTACGGAATCCCTGCCCAACGCCATGTTCCGAGTGGATCTGGACAACGGCTTCAACGTGCTCGCTCATATCTCCGGCAAAATTCGCCGCAACTACATCAAGATCTTGCCCGGCGACCGGGTTAAGGTGGAGCTGAGCCCCTATGACCTCAACAAAGGGCGCATCACCTACCGCCTTAAGAAAAAGTAAGTTCCCCAGCCGGGCTGCTGAGCATGAAGGAGCTGAGCCAAGTTCTCAAGACCAGCCTCTGGGCTACAGTCGGCGGCTTGGGTGCTCTAGCCGTTTTCAACGCTTGGATCTCTTCCCAAACTCAGCCTCTGCAGAGCCTGTTGCCGGGAGAGGAAAGGCATCACTTCTGGCGCGGCCATCGCCTGTTTTACAAGGTCATGGGATCCGGCCAGCCGTTGTTGCTGGTGCACGGCATTGGGGCAGGCTCCTCCAGCTATGAGTTTCGTGCCATTATGGCGGAGCTGGGGCAGCACTATCAAGTCTATGCTCTGGATTTGTTGGGGTGGGGCAACTCAGAACGTCCAGATTTGAAGTACACCGGCAGCCTCTATGCCGAGATGATCGGGGATTTTGTCCAGGAGGTGATCGGGCGACCGTGTCACGTCATTGCCAATTCCCTCTCGGCAGGGTTTGCGCTGCGCTCGGCCCGTCTACAGCCCCACCATTGGCAGAAGCTGTTGCTCATCGCCCCTCTGGGAGACAACAGCCTCATCCCCGATGCCCTCGGGATCCCTTTGGCCCAGATTGCCTATGGATTCCTCAGCCTGCCCGTTCTGGGGTTGGCCTTCTACAACGGCATCACCGCCCCCTGGAGTGTACGCTTGTTTACAGAGCAGAGCTTGTTCTGATACATTTACGCTGAACACTGC
>NZ_JANSHV010000075.1:0-2023 GCF_047461775.1 Synechococcus sp. R6-5 | reverse complement strand
CTTATTATTGACTAGAGTCATGCTCTGAGAGTCTGCCACCTTGCCCCCTTTCATCGCCCACAACACCCACCCCCGCCATCACGGACAGATGGCCCCACCATTCTAAACTGAGTCTAAATCTAAATCGACTCGGTCTCAATCCAAGCGTCTCTGCTGAGTGTAGAGGAGTCCCGCCCGTGCTCGGAGCTCCTGGCAGACGCAGGTCGGCCTCATCGTTGCAGGGGCAAATGCGAGGACTCGCTTCCACTGGCCCGAACAGGGCAGCCAGCGAGCCTGCGGAAAACCGTCTTATCTTTGTCCTTCATTTTGCGATACTGCTAGGGGTGATGTTGAGAATGACCGCACGATGGCGATGCAAAATGGAGCCAGGGATCCGCTTCAACTTCCTCAACAGCAGACGGGCTCGGCGGGATCCCAGTTGAACCTTGCCTGTTCTGCTCCCTGTGGCCTACTGTTGAGCCTGCTCTGGGTTGTCCCTGCTCTTGCTCAGCCGGAATCTCCCAGCTCTGCTGCCTTTGCTCTGCCCAACAGCCGCGAAATCCTCACCCCCCCACCCCCCCCCACCCTATCGATTCCCTCCAACCCTGCTGACCCTACCCCTGCGGCTGACCTGGCTTTGCAGGGGGCTTCCAAGGCTGAAGAATTGGTGGTGCCCCAATCCCCCTTGCAGGTGCGCATTGAGCGCAGGGAGGGCCTGTCTTTGGAAGAAGCTCTGGAGATCGCCGTTGCCCAGAACCCGGCTGTGCAGCAGGCCAGACTGGCCGTCGAGCGGGCCGAGGCCGGGGTAGCCCTGGCTCAAGCTGCCTTTGCTCCCACCCTCTCCAGCCGTGCCAACTACCAGTACAGTGAGGCTCCCTCTCCTGGTGGTGGGCCAAGGCGCGAATCCCACACCCTCTCGGCCAGTGTGGTGCGGGTGGAGTATACCGCCTTTGACAGTGGCCTCAGGGAGCAAAACCTGAAGCTGGCCCAAGAAGCGCTGCGCATCGCCCAACTGCAGCTGGAGCAAACGCTGCAGACGGTCAAACAAGCTGTGGCCAATGCCTACTACGATCTGCAAAGCGCAGATGCCAGGGTTGCCATCAGCCAAGCTGCCGTCGAAAGTTCCGAAGCCACCCTGCGGGATGCTCAAGCCCGAGAACGGGCCGGGCTGGGTACCCGCTTTGAGATTCTCCAGGCAGAGACGGAATTGGCCAACAATCGACAAACCTTGCTGGCGGCTCAAAACACCCAACAACTGAATCGCCGCCGCCTGGCCGAACTGCTGAATTTCCCCAGCCCCACCGACGTGTTGGCCAGCGACCGCATTGAGCCGATGGGGGAGTGGGATCTCAGCCTGGAAGAGACCATCATTGCTGCCTTTGCCCAACGACAGGAATTGGAGCGCCGGCGCCGAGAATTGGAGCAGGCCCAAAGCCGCCTGCGCCTGGCACAAGCCCGCAATGGCCCCCGAATTGGCTTGTTCGCCAGCCTCGATGCCGTTAACGATTTCAACGCCAGCCGCAACAGTTTTGATGTTGGCTATTCGGTGGGAGCCAATTTCAGCTTGACTTGGTTCGATGGAGGAGAAGCGGCTGCCCAAGCCCGCCAAGCCCAGATCGATGGACAGGTGGCCGTGAGCAACTTCGTCGGCACCCGCAATGAAATCCAGCGGGGGGTGGAAGAAGCCTTCCTGACCCTCAGCTCCAGCCGCGAACAGATCGACTCGGCCAAAGTGGCAATTGCCTCAGCAGAAGAGAGCCTGCGCTTGGCCCGGCTGCGCCTGCAAGCGGGGGTGGGCACCCAAACGGAGGTGATCAATGCTGAAGCTGCCCTCACCACTGCCCGTGGCAACCTTTCCAATGCTGTAATCGCCTACAATCGCGCCCTGGTACAACTGAAACGGGCCATTGGCAGCCTTTGACTTGAGCCTTTCTCCCTCACTCCCAGCCCTTCTTCCAAAAGGAGAGGGGTGCTATGGATACCGCGACGAAACAGTTCTATTCCAACTTGAGCTGTTGTGACATACTCCCGCACTCATGCTGAT
>NZ_JANSHV010000074.1:0-10370 GCF_047461775.1 Synechococcus sp. R6-5 | reverse complement strand
GGGTGCGCAGCTCGTGGGAGACGGTGCTCAAAAAATCATCTTTGAGGCGGTTGAGGCGCTCCAGCTCACCAATTTGCTGCACAGAAGCCTGGTAGAGGCGGGCCTGGCGGATGGCAATGGCGCAGTGATCCGCCACCTGCTGCACCACCTGCACCTCCAGTTCATCAAAGCACTCGGCTGCCGGCTTCGCCAGCCAGAGATCCCCCAGCACCCCTTGGTCATCCCGCAGCGGGCACACCAGCAGGGTCAGCCCTTCCCGACGGGGGATCCAGCCCTGCCCAGGCAAGTGGCAGAATTGCACCGCTTGACCCCCTTGCAGGTGCCGGTAAAGATCGGGGTAGTCGGCCAAAGTCAGGGTAATCCCGCCGACGGGCGGTAGGGCAGAGGTGTATTCGTAGCGCACCGTCGCCTGGCCAGATGCCCAATCGTAGAGACAGAGATCGCAACCTTGAATGGGCAACCCCAGAGCCAACTCCTGCACCACTGCCCGCAGGATCTGGGCTTCCTCCAAACTGCTGCGCACCTGGTCGGTGACCCGCTGCAAGAGGGCATCCATAGCCAGAGATCGCTGCAGGGCCGCCGTCCGCTCCTGCACCTCCTGCTCCAGACGGGCGTTGAGGGTTTGCAACTGCCGGTAGAGCTGATTTTGCGTAATGGACAGGGCCAAATGTACCCCGACCCGACTCATCAGCTCTTGCTCTGCAGCTGACCAAGCCTTAGGCTCGTCAATTTTCAGCTCCCGCCAGGCAGCAAAAGAGATCAAAGGCAGTTCTTGTCTGGGATCCCCCTGAGCAAACCAACGGTAGCCCGCCCAGTGGGTTTCTTGGTAAACGGCCCCGCGAAACACGCTCAGCCAGCCCACCGGCTGGTCATTCCAGGCGAGCTGGGCCACCAGCAGGCCACGAATGGGCGTCTGCTTCATCTGCTCTTGCAGCTCCGGCCATTTCTCCAAGTGGGAGAGCGACCACATCTTGACCCAGCCCCCCGCTCCTCCGGCCCTTCCGAGCTGCTCCTGTAGCCAGGTGTCGTAGCTGGCCGGGGGTTGCACACCATGACAACAGAGGGTGTCTGCGCCCATAAAGTGGATCCGCAGCCGTGCCCCGATCCCCTGCAAACCGGCAGCAAGCTGCTCCAGCACCGTGGTCAAGGTCGTCTCCGGGTGCAGGGGCGAGTAAACTAGAGCAGCAATTTGGTTGATGAGGCGTTCCTGCTGCGCCTTCTGCCGCGCCTGCTCCAGCAATTCCGCCTGAGCAATGGCAATGGAAACTTGATCCGCCAGCAACTGCACCACCTGCAGCTCTTCTTGGGAGTAGGGACGAGGCTCAGCATGATGGGAGACCAACAGCCCCCATAGCTCCTGGTGATGCATCAGGGGAACCACCAAGGAAGAGGCCACCCCCATGGATTTCAAATAGTGGACATGGCAGGGATCCACAGGCCGCTGTAGCGGCTCGCCCAGAGGAACCCTAGCAGACAACCCCCAAGACTCCGGCTGGCTGATGGAACGGCTCTGCGCCTCCACATCCACAATTACCCGCGCCTGAGCTAGGCGAAACAACCGCCGCGCCTCCTCGGGAATATCCCCTGCCGGAAAAGTCAGCCCCAAGAGCGAGGGCAGCCGCTCCCCTCCTCGCGCTTCCGCCACCACCGTTCCGTGACCTTCGGGATCAAAGCGGTAAACCTTCACCCGATCCGTACCCAAAAAGGCGCGCACCTCCTCCACCGTCGCCCTCAGGATCTGATCCAGCTCCAGGGATTGCCGAATCTGGTGGGTGATGCGGTTGATGAGGGCGTCTCGGCTGGGTCGAGCTTCGGCAGCCCGCGTTTTGGTATCCATAGTTGCAAGCCCCTAGCCCCTGGAATTAGCGGAGAGCATCTAGAAACTAGAAAAATATCTAGAAATACATTCCTTTTTTCCAGCATAGGATGCCTTTGAGAAGAGCAGTCGGAGTTGAAAAGAAAAGTTAAAGAAAAAGTTAAAAATGGCAACCCAGGGTTTCCCGGGTTGGAATCGTCTGAGATCGGGTGAGATCTGGGGTCGGGAATGGCCTACGGTCCACCCGCGCCATCGGAAAGCAGAGCTAGAGGAGAGGCAGCTGAAACAGGCGAGCGGCATTTTGGCTGGTTTCTTCTGCCAGTTTTTCCGGTGGGATTCCCAACAGCTCCGCCAAGGTTTGGGCCACCCGCTGCACGTAAGCCGGCTCATTGCGTTTGCCGCGGAAGGGGGTGGGAGCCAGAAAAGGGCAATCGGTTTCCACCAAAAGCTGGGATAGGGGCACCTCCAAGGCCGACCGGCGGACAGTCTCGGCATTTTTGAAAGTGACAATGCCGCTGAAGCTAATGAAGCAGCCCAGCTCGACAAACAGCCGCGTCTCCTCCGGGGATCCGCTCCAGCAATGCATCACCGCCCGCACTGGCCCCCCCGTGGCCATGGCCTCCTTGAGGATGGCGTAGGTGGCTGCTGCCGCCTCGCGGCAATGGACGATCAACGCCAGATCCTGCGCTTGGGCAATGGCAATCTGGGCCCAGAAGGATTCTTTTTGCCGCTCGATATCCGCCGGGTTGGACTTGTAGAAATCCAGGCCCGTCTCCCCGATAGCCACCACTCGCTCGTCGCTGGCGGCCAGGTGGGCGATCTTTTCGGCCAAATCGGGCTGCCACTGGCCCGCCTCCAAAGGGTGCAGCCCCACCGACAAAAATACTTCCGGATACTGGTCGGCAATGGCCTGCAACTGGGGGAATTCTGCCGGTGTTACACAAGAATGCACCAAACGCCGGATCCCCGTCTGACGCCAGCGCTCGGCCACCTGGGGCAGATCCGCGGCAAAATCGGGGTAATTGAGGTGGACGTGAGTATCCACCAAAGGAGCAGCAGGTAAGACGGCGGTGCTCAAGGCTCAGCTCCCCAACAATCGTGTTGCCAACCTTATCCAATTGTAAAAGCTGTCCCCGGCCTGCTTGGGATCCCTTCTGGCGCTCCCGTTTGCCGGCGAGATCCCCTTGCGACGGCTCCTGTGGGAGCAGGATGATCCACAATGATTGAGGAAACCTTACGCCGGAGGTTTGTTATGGCCCGTACCCCCTCAACCATGCTGCCTTTGGGCACCCCAGCCCCTGACTTCAGCCTGCCGGATGTGGTGAGCGGCCAAACCATCTCCCTCTCCACCTTTGCCGACAAGCCGGCCCTGCTGGTGATGTTCATCTGCCAGCACTGTCCCTATGTGAAGCACGTGCAAGAGGAGCTGGCCCGCCTTGGCAGAGATTACAAGGATCGCGGCGTCGGCATTGTAGCCATCAGCGCCAACGATGTGGAGAAATACCCGGATGACAGCCCAGAGAACTTGAAGAAGATGGCCGAGACCTTGGGCTTTACCTTCCCCTTCTGCTACGACGAAACCCAAGAGGTGGCCAAAGCCTTCACCGCTGCCTGCACCCCCGACTTTTTCTTGTTCGACGCGGATCGCAAGTTGGTCTATCGTGGTCAACTGGACGACAGCCGTCCCAGCCTGACCGATGTGCCGGTGACGGGCAAAGATTTGCGGGCGGCGCTGGATAACCTTCTGGCCGGCAAGCCCATCGATCCCGACCAAAAGCCCAGCCTGGGCTGCAACATCAAGTGGAAACCTGGCAATGAGCCTGCTTATTTCGCTGGGTAGATCCCGCTTTTTTGAATCGCGGCCAGGGCCTGTCGATGCAAGCTGGGGTTGGCTGCCGCCAACACTTCTCCCGTGGAGGTGCGGGTTAAGGGATCCCCTCGCCAATCGGTAATCACGCCACCGGATCCCTCAATCACCGGCACAAGGGCAGCAAAATCGTAGAGGGCAAGGCCACACTCCATCACCAGATCCACACAGCCGCTGGCCAACAGGCCGTACTGGTAGCCATCGCCCCCATAGGAGGTAATGTGAACTGCTTGGCTGAGCCCCTGGAAGCACCGTTGTTGGTCGGGTTGGGTGAACAAATCAGGGGTGGTACAGCTCAAGTAGGCGCGGCTGAGGTCGGTATTGGCCTTGGTTTGAGCAGCCTGTCGGTGAGAGGGGGTCATCCATTGGGTGGGTTGTCCCCGTACCCCCAGCCAGCGTTCGCGCAACACCGGTTGATCGATGATGCCCAAAATGGGGCGGTCTTCTTCCAAGAGGGCAATCAGAGTAGCAAAGGTGGGCTTGCCGGTGGAAAAGGCGATGGTGCCATCCAAGGGATCCAAAACCCAGGTATAGAGGGATCCCGTCTGGTGAAAACCAAACTCTTCGCCAAGGATGCTGTGTTCTGGCACTTGGGCCATCAGCAAAGCTCGCATGGCCCGCTCTGCCTCCCGGTCGGCCACCGTCACAATTGGGGAGCGGGCCTCTTTGTATTCGGCTTGCAGTTCTCCGCGAAACAGGGGGCGAATCACCGCTCCGGCAGCATCGGCCAGGGCCTGGGCCAGTTCAATCCACTCTGCCTTGACCACCTTTTGCCCACCCCATCTGCCCCTTCCCTTTCTTAGCATAGGGAAAAATTTCCTCTCGGTTTATGCGGTCTGGCTTGCTCTTAACTCCTCTGGAATGGCTTTGGACGGCGATTGGGGTCCTCCTGACCATTTTGGGCACCCTAACCCATTTGAGTTTTCCGCCCGGGCTGCCTGGGTTGGGGGGATACAGCTTTTCGCTGCAAATCGGGGGCGTGTTGCTGACGGCTTGTTTGGCGGGGCCGGTGGCGGCGGTGTGCGCCCAGATCGTCTACCTAGGGTTGGGGCTGGCAGGGCTACAGGTGTTTGCCCAAGGGGGAGGGTGGCAGTACCTATACCAGCCTGCCTTTGGCTACTTGCTGGGGTTTCTGCCAGGAGCCTGGGCCTGCGGGACAATTGCTTTTCCGCAACGGGATCCCTACCCTTCTCCCCCGGCCCACCAACGTGCTGTCGATGGGAAGCGGTTGGCAGGAGGGATCCCTTACTCCCCGGTGGGCCTCCAAGAGCTGGGATCCGGCAGCTTGGTGGCTTTGGCCTTAGTTCACCTGACCGGGATTCTCTACCTTTTGGCCACACAACCCTGGAATGGGGAGTTGCTGAGGTTGATAGGGCTTTACTCCGGCTATACTCTGCCGGGACAGCTCATCGTGGCCAGCTTTGTTGCGGTGATAGCGTTGCTGTTGCGGCGCTTGCTGCTGCTCTGAAGCAAGGGAATCAACTCTGCGCAAAGGCCCATGCAGATTTGGGTCGTGGCGCATCTTTTCTCAAGCTGCAGAGGCAGAAAGTAACTTAGAAAAGTAACTTAGAGCTGTGCCGCTCAAGCGGTGGTACAGATTCTGGTCAAGTCTTGCCAGGATGGATGGGTTTGCGTGAGGAACTGAGGGATGCAACGGACTGCTCTCACCCTTTTGGCCACCGGCTTTTTGGCAACCGGGCTGGCTGCTTGTGGAGATGGCGGCAGCTCAGGGGGCTCGATCCTGCCCCCACCCCAAGGCCCAACGGTTTCGTTTATCAATGCGCCCACCTCGGTGCGGGTAGGCACCTCCACGCCGGCTTTTACGGTGCAGGTGAGTGTGCCGGGTGGTGCTCGTCCAACGCAGTTCCTCGAGCTGGAAACTTTCAACCCCAGCGGCGTGCGCGTGCAAAGGGAATTCTTCAGCCCACAGCAGGCCGGCTGTAACCCTGGGGCCACCTTTTGTAGCTTCAGTACCGATTTCCGCGTTGCCCTCGGGGATCCCATCGGCGTTTGGCAGTTCCGGATTACCGCGTTTGACCAACAGAATCGCTCCGGATCCCAGACATTGCTGATTACCGCCTTCCAGTGAGCCAGCCGAGTTGCCAGCTTTGAGACGAGGCCATTCACTCCAGAGGGGAATGGCCGCCACAGGTCGTGCCAGCGGGACGGAGTTGCAACAAGACTGAATCTCGCTCACCGCTGCTGCAACCCATGACCAGCAGCAACTTTGTCGCTACCCCGCCAGCAGGAGCTCCCTGGGCATCCGTTCTCCCATAGCTAGGGCAACCAGCAAGGTTCGGCAAAAACAGGGCCAGAGGCATGCTCCCTCAAGCGATGATCCAGTTATCACTGGAGTTCGCAAGCTGCCCAAGGCGGGATCCCCTACTCCAGGTCTCGACGGTTGGGGTTGCGGGAGGGGTCGTTGCTCAAAAAACCAAACACAAAAAGCCCCACAAAAAAGATGACAACCGCGTAAACAGAGATTTTCAGTAACAGCATAGTTTCAGCAACCCGTTTCCGACTGAGTGAACTGATGAAGCGATAAGGCAATCGTAAAACAAGGGTGAACCACCCCAGAGAGGGGATCCCGTTCAACCTGAGACCCCGCAAAACTTCTTCACAACATCATACCTCTCAGAGGGCCTTTTTCCCGCAAATGGCCCCAGTCTCCCCCCGAGAGATCCTTTCATCCCATCCTCAGAAAAGGCTGCAAAGCCCGGCATGTCGGGGATCCCCGGCAAGAGCAGAGATTGTTAAGAAATATGCTGGGCTGGAAACAAAGATTGCAACTCCTCAGCGGCGGCAGCGCTCGCGGGCGACCGGGACATAGGAAGATATAATTTGCGGCTTTGCCGGGTCTTGCCGGACGTGTGTTGGATTTGCCCATGCCTTTTGATCGGTTAGGTGACTTAGAGGCTCTGGATGGGCGGTCGGGAGCTCAGCCGCAACCTTCGTCGGGGATCTATCGGCCCCAGGAGTTGCTGCTTTCCGATGGGATCCCGGCTTTTCTGCACCACTGGCCCCAGGGATCCCCTTGCGGACGGGTGTTGCTTTTGCACGGCAAAGGGGATCACGGCGGCGGGTTTTGCCCTTTGGCCGGCGAGTTGGCTGCTCAAGGGTGGGAGGTTTTGGCGCCTGACATGCGGGGATTTGGTCGCTCCGGCGGGATCCGCTGCTGGATCGACCGTTTCAGCCAATATCAAGCGGATCTGGAGAGGATCACGCAGCAGATTTGGCCGCAGAAAGGGATCCCGCAGATCTGGTGCGGGTACAGCGCGGGGGCCAACTGGGTTACGGAATATGCCCTCGCCCATCCCGACCAAGTGCAGGGCCTGGTTCTCATCTCTCCGGCTTTTCGCATCGACCACTATTTCACCCCTTTTACCCACGCCCTTCTGCAAGTTTTGGACAGGGTTGCTCCCCAGCTGGCCTTAACTGGCCTCTACGAGCCGGCGCGGGTGACTTCCCTACCCGAGCAGCAAGCCGCCTTTGCGGCGGATCCCTACATGTGCGGTGTGACGCGGGCCAGATTCACAGCCGAACTGGTGCGCAGCGGGCAGCGCTGCCTTGATCAAGTCCATCGGCTCTGCCTGCCGGTTTTGCTGCTTTACACCTCTGCCGATATCGTCGTCAATCCTGCGGGAGCTGTGGATTTTGCCCGTCGGCTGCCCCAGGGAGAAATCCACGATTTTCCCCAGTCCCGCCACGATCTTTTACACGACTGCCAAGCCGAAGCGGTAAAAGAGACCCTTCGCCGCTGGCTGGCTCGGCATTTTCCCTCTGCCCCGGATGTCGCCTCTCGCCGGACGACCAACTCAGCCCCTACCGACCTCATGGCAAAATAGAAACGCCCTCTTTCCTGCTGCTCCCATGAGCCAAGACCTGATCTACCGTCCCCGTCGGCTGCGGCGCACAGAGGCCTTCCGCCAGATGGTGCAGGAAACCCACCTGCGGGTGCAGGATCTGATCTATCCCCTGTTTGTCATGGAGGGGGAGAACCAGCGGCAGGAAGTGGAGTCGATGCCCGGCTGCTACCGCTACACCCTAGACCTGCTGCTAAAGGAGGTGGAAGAAGCCGCTCAACTGGGGATCCCGGCGGTGGCCCTGTTCCCGGTGGTGCCGGAAGAGAAAAAGGATCCCACCGGGCAGGAGTGCTTCAACCCAGAGGGCTTGATCCAGCGGGCGGTGCGGCGGATTAAACAGGAAATTCCCGAGATTTTGGTGGTAACCGATGTGGCCTTGGATCCTTACAACAGCGACGGCCACGACGGCATTGTGCGGGATGGGGTGATCCTCAACGACGAGACGGTGGAAGTTTTGGTCAAGCAAGCCCTCTCCCAAGCAGAGGCGGGAACGGATATTGTGGCCCCCTCGGACATGATGGACGGTCGTGTCGGTGCCATTCGGGAGGCCCTGGATGACCAAGGCTACACCGATGTGGCGATCCTGGCCTATTCTGCCAAATATGCCTCTGCCTTCTACGGCCCCTTCCGCGATGCCCTGGGATCCGCGCCCAAATCCGGAGACAAAAAAACCTACCAAATGGATCCCGCCAATGCTCGGGAAGCCATCAAGGAAGTGGAGCTGGACGAAGCCGAGGGGGCGGACATGGTGATGGTGAAGCCGGCCCTGGCCTACCTGGACATCATCTACCGAGTTAAGGAATCGACGGATCTGCCCGTGGCTGCCTACAACGTCAGCGGCGAGTACGCCATGATCAAAGCCGCCGAACAAAAAGGCTGGATCGACGGCAAAAAAGTGATGATGGAATCGCTGCTGGCCATGAAGCGGGCCGGTGCCGATATCATCCTCACCTACTTTGCCAAAGAGGTGGCCTTGCTTCTCAAACAAGCCTAGGCAGAGGCAGCCTACGGCCTGGCAGACGGCTGGGTGGACTGCCCGATCCAGGAAGGGTGGGTGTTCTTCTCGTCGTCCGCCACCCAGGTACTGGGATCCACCAAACGCACCTGAATTTGATTGCGTGGCACCCGATTCAGCCGTTCCTTGATCAGGGCCTCCTGCTGCAAGGGATCCATACCTCGATCCACCCCCTCCTGCAGCCGAGAAATCCGAGTGGACAAGACCTCGATATGCCGCTCCAGAACCTGGAGCCGGTGGTGCTGAGCCAACTGCACCGGCAAGAGGCGATACAAACCACTGAGGGCAGCCGCCGTAAACAAGACATTCACCCCGATGTGACAGGCCATCTCCCAGACTTGAGGCTCGTGGCCAGGTTCTTGCCGTCCGCGCCGGCGGGAGCGCTGGACAGGGATCGTCCGCCGACCGGAAATTGGGAGAGAGGAGGGAAACCCTGCCCGAACCAGGGATCCCTGCCCTTGGGAGCGATGCACTCGTGGAGCAACAGAGATGTCCAGCCGCGGCCCAGCAACCTGCTCTGCACGCATAGACACGTGGCGAGCCGGGGTACGGGAAGAAGACTTGGGTGTCACGGGTGAAGGGAAGAAAATAGGGGGACGATGAACCACCTCTGCTGCCAAGAAGCGCAGCTAGGGCCTATTGAAGCCGATTTTTCCAGGTGTGTCAGGCTTTGCCGCAAAACATTTTTATTCTTGGGCTTTCTTGGGCTCTGCCACTTCGCCAAGCTCAGCAAACGGATGGCGGGATCCCAGGCAATGGCCAACGCGGGGCAGGAAACGCGCTAGGCTAGAGGTTCGAGTAGCGGAAAGGCTCTGCACCGTTCAAAGGACAAGGGCGGCACAGGGCTTGTGCAGATGCAAGTCGGATCCACATCATGCGCATTGTCATCACGGGTGGAAGTGGTTTTATCGGGCGTCGCTTGGTGGCCCGTCTGCTGGAGCAAGGGGATCAGGTTTTGGTCTTGACCCGCCGCCTGGAGCAGGCCCGCCGCATTTTGGGGGAATCCCCCAACCTCAAGCTGCTGCCCTACGATCCCTACCAACCGCAAGCCTGGGCAGCCGCCCTGGAAGGGTACGAGGGGATTGTCAACTTGGCCGGAGAGCCTTTGGCTTCTTCTCGCTGGACAGAGACCAAGAAAAAAGAAATCCGTCGTAGCCGTGTGGAAACCACCCAGGCCCTTGTCCAAGCTCTCGCCTCCCTCAACCAAAAGCCCCAGGTGATGATCAGCAGCTCGGCGGTGGGTTACTACGGATCCCATCCAGAAGGGGATCCCCTGACGGAGACGGATCCCCCGGCCCAAGATTTTCTGGCAGGAGTCTGTCAGGCCTGGGAAGCTGCCGCCCGGCCGGTTGAGGAATTGGGGATCCGTTTGGCCATCCTGCGCACGGGGATTGTGTTGGGTCCGGATGGAGGAGCGCTGGGGCAGATGCTGGCCCCCTTTCAGTTCTTTATCGGCGGAACGATCGGCTCCGGCAAACAATGGCTGTCTTGGATCCACCGCGAGGATTGGGTGAGCTTGGTCTGCTTCCTGCTGGAGCAGGGATCCGGAGTGTTCAACGCCACCGCTCCCAACCCGGTGCAGATGGAAGAGTTTTGCCGAACCTTAGGCCAGGTCTTGGGTCGCCCCTCTTGGTTGCCTGTGCCGGAGCTGGCGTTGGAACTGCTGTTGGGCGAGGCAGCTCAAGTGGTTTTGACGGGGCAGAAAGTGATCCCGCAAGCGGCTTTGCAGATGGGCTTTACCTTCCAGTACCCACAACTGAAAGAGGCATTACGACAGATCCTCCTGATACATTTACGCTGAACACTGCT
>NZ_JANSHV010000073.1:0-5258 GCF_047461775.1 Synechococcus sp. R6-5 | reverse complement strand
GCAGTGTTCAGCGTAAATGTATCAGGACGGCAGGCCAGAACTCAGCCAAAAGAGCACCCAGGGAGCTGCGGAAAGGAGGGGAATGAAGCGGATCCCACCCTGGGGATCCCCTTGAAGACAAGTGCTCCGCACCGCTCTCGCAACTGAGGATGGCAGGGTTGTTGCTGCGCAACCGGATCCCTTGCTCCCCCTCACTCTTCATGGATCAGCAGGGATCCACTCTTGAGCAACTGCTCGGCCAAACGGTGGTGCAGGGCATGGCCCGCCTTGTAGGCCACAATGTGCCCCTGCAGTCGGCAGCCCAGGAGGCTGAGATCTCCTAGTAAATCTATCAGCTTATGGCGCACCGGCTCATCTGGGTAGCGCAATGGCCCCAACCACTCGGTTTGGCTACAGACAATGGCATTTTCCAGGCTGCCCCCCTGGATTAGCCCCCGTTCCCGGGCCAGCTCCACATCCTGCTGGCGGGCGAAGGTGCGGGCCGGCGCAATGGACTGGACAAAATCCGGCCTGTTCTCCCTCCAGCTCAGCCACTGTTCTCCAATCGGGCAATCGGCAAAATCGATGCCATAGGTAAAGCGGGCTGTAGGATGGGGGAGGGCGCTGACAAAGGCTTCCCCCGCCCAGACAGTGACCGGTTCTTGGATCACCCCCAGCAGGGCCGGCTGATCTTGGGCCTGGATCCCGGCCTGGGCAATGGCCTCTACAAAGGGCAGGGCAGAGCCATCCAGAATCGGCAGCTCCGGCCCCTCCACCTCGATGCGGCAGTTGTCAATGCCCAGGATGTAAAGGGCGGCCAGCAGGTGTTCCACCGTCTGCACTTGAACAGAGGGGGATCCCTGCTGCAACAGGGTGCAGAGATGGGCAGGGGCCAGGGATCCCAACCGAGCCGGGATCTCAGGGGATCCCGGTTGATCCACCCGCACAAAAACCCGACCGCTGCCGGCAGGAGCTGGATGCAGACTGCAGCCAATTGGCAGGCCGGTGTGCAGGCCAACGCCTTCTAGGGCAATAGAGCTGGCTAAGGTGTGTTGCCGGCCTCTCATCGTGCTCCGCAGCGCTAGTGCAAACGCTCTTGGCCCTGGTCGAAAACGCGGTAATACAGCTCCCGATAGCCCACGCGCAGGTTGCTGCTGGCATCTGCCAACTTGGCTTTGTGGCTGCGGGTGCCGTAGGCGCTGAACACCTCGTAGGTATCTCCCTCAAAGAAAAAGGAAGAGACATCGGACACCTCTTCGCCCCCCAGCAACTGCCAGCGCCCCTGGCGAAACTGCAGCCGGTAGTGAGCTTTATCCAAGCTGCCGGAAGGACGGTCGATAATGGCGTCGATGCTGCCCTCGTAGAACGGCTCGGCACCACCATTGGGGATGGATATGTCCACAGGCCACACGTCCACAGCGATATCTCGGTAGCGGCAGTTGGGCCGGTTGCACAGGCGAATCGAGCGCATGGCCTCGGCAATGGCTTCCAGCCGCTGCCGCGCTACGGTCAGGGAAAGGTGCTCTATACCCCCATCGCGAGCGAGCTGGGGCGACACCTGAGCCGCCTCTGCCACTGTGGAGGGCAACGAATGGGCAGCCAACGCCGGGGATCCCCAGCAGCATCCCACCAACACCAGACAAATCAAGCTCAGCCAACAACGGTATGCGGATCCCATGGATGCAATCTATGACAGAATCAAGCTCCTCTTCTCTACTCTAGGCACTCTGGGGGATCCCAACCTGATGCCGATATTACCCCACTCTGGCCCTGAACAACTGGCGCAGGTACGGCTTGTATTGGTGCAGCCGGCTGGGCCGCGCAACCTCGGCGCCATTGCCCGCGTGATGAAAAACATGGGCTTCAGGCAGTGGGTGCTGGTGGATCCCCAATGCGATCCCCTCGATATGGAAGCGATCACCACAGCCGTGCATGGGGCAGACCTGCTCCATCAAGCCCGGAAGGTGCAAACTTTGCCCGAAGCCCTGCAAGGGTGTGTGCAGGTTTTCGGGACAACGGGGCGCAGCCAAACCTACCCACCCGAATGGCAAATTCAGTCCCCCCGCCAAGCCTTTCCCGCTCTGCTGGCCGCCGGCCCTGCCGCCCTCGTGTTTGGCCCCGAAGATCGCGGCTTGAGCAACGAGGAGCTGGCCCTTTGCCATCGCCAGATCCAGATCCCCACCGATGCGACCTATCCCTCTTTAAACTTGGCCCAAGCCGTGGCCATTTGTTGCTATGAGCTGTACACCCTCGTCTGCCAGAGCCCTTCCCCTGCTCCTCCTATGCCCTCGCCTCAAAGGCTTGCCCCCTTCGAGCTGCTGGAGGGGTTTTTCGACCACTTAGAAGCGCTGTTGCTGCAAATTGGCTACCTGCACCCCCACACAGCCCGCCGCAAAATGCTCAAGTTTCGCGCCCTGTTCCAGCGAGCCGGCCTGACCGTAGCCGAGGTGGCCTTGTTGCGCGGGATCCTGCGGCAACTGCAATGGAGCCAGGGATGCTCTCGTCAGGAACCTCTGGAAGCAAATGCAGCTCCCGTCCCGCCGACGCAACCAGATTCCAGCAGGACCCCATCTTGACCCCAAGGCTGGGCCTCCAGCCCCGCCCTACCGCTACCGGAAGCAAGCTAGAAGGGCGGCTTCCTGCTTTCAGGCGGCGCGGAGCGCTTGTCAAGAATCTTGAGGCTTTGGCCGTGGGAGAATATCGGAGAATATCAATGCTAGAGCTTAAGGGTGGCGCGGGGATCGTAGGATTGAACCCGCTGCAGCCTTTCGTAAAGTTCTCGCTCTTCTTCGGAGATCTGGGTGGGCAAATGGATCTGCACCACCACGTAAAAATCCCCCCGTTCTCCGTTGCCTTTGGGAAATCCCCTTTCCGCCAGCCGCAACTTTCGCCCCGGCTGCATGCCAGGTGGGATCCGCAGCTTCACCACCCCCTCCAAGGTGGGCACCTCCACCTGGGCGCCCAAAACCGCTTCGCTGGGGCTGATGGGCAGATCGCAGTAAACGTCGAATCCCTCTAGGCGATAGAAGGGGTGGTCTTTCAGCTCAATTTTAAGGTACAGATCACCGGCACCGCCGTTGGGGTTGGGGTGGCCTTGGCCGCGCAGGCGAATCCGCTTCCCTGGCGTAATTCCCGGCGGGATGTTTACCTCGAGCACGCGATCCCCGCCCACCCGCAGGCGACGCTTGCCCCCCTCAAAAGCTTCTGGAATGCTGATCTGGATGGTGGCCTCAGCATCGTAACTGGTGTTGCCAGTGGATCCCGAAAATCCGCTGCTGCGGTCTGTGGTTTGGCTGCGCACCCGGCCCAGCAGTTGATCGATGAAGTCTTGAAAATCATCAAATTGGCTGAAATCGACGCCACTCCCCCCAAATCCGCTCCCCCCAAAGTCTTGGCTGAAGGGGCTGCTGCTGTAGGTGTAGGCATCGCGGCTGGAGCGAAACCCGCCCTGCTGATAGTATTGGCCAAATTGGTCGTATTGCCTGCGCTTGCTGGGATCCGAGAGAACTTCGTAGGCTTCGTTAATGTCTTTGAATTTCTCTTCAGCCGCTTTGTCGTTGGGGTTGACATCTGGGTGATACTTGCGGGCTAGGCGCCGATAGGCTTGTTTCACCTCATCGGCAGTGGCCGTTTTGCTGACCCCCAAAATCTTGTAGTAGTCCTTAAAGTTTTGCATGGAGGCGTCCGCAGGCAAATCGCTGAGAGTGGGCAGAAAACCACGAGGCTAGGCGTCCCCGGCAAGGGCTCCTTCCCTCCGACCTACTGAAGAAAATGAGGAGGCGGGCTAGACGCCATCGCCCATCCCGTCCCTCCTCATTATCGGCGCTACAAGTAAGGCGGGATCCGCCCTGGGCCCGCGGCCCACGGAGGGATCCCTGAGCAGTCACTTGCTCTCGGTGAAGTCGGCATCGATCACATCATCGCTGCCGCCGGAGGTTTTCCCTGAGCCGGGAGTGGGGCCAGAGGAGGCCCCCGGCTGTTGATACAGCTCGCTGCTCATGGCGTAGAGAGCCTCTTGCAGCTCCCGCTCTTTGCTCTGGATGGCGCTGTCGTCCTCCCGCTGGATGGCCTCCCGCAGTTCTCGCACCAGAGTCTCGATTTGGCTGCGTTTGCTGGAGGAGATCTTGTCGCCCAACTCCTTCAACTGCCGCTCGGCTTGGTAGGCCAGCGAGTCGGCCTTGTTGCGGCGCTCAATTTTCTCCCGGCGGGCCCGGTCTTCGGCAGCGTATTTTTCTGCCTCAGCAATCATGCGCTCCACCTCTTTGCTATCCAAAGTAGAGGCGCCGGTGATGGAGATGCTCTGCTCTTTGCCGCTGCCTTTGTCTTTGGCCGTCACCTTGAGGATGCCGTTGGCGTCGATGTCGAAGGTGACCTCGATCTGCGGCACACCGCGGGGGGCCGGCGGGATCCCGTCCAGCTTGAAGCGGCCCAGAGATTTGTTGTCGCGGGCCAGCTCCCGCTCCCCTTGCACCACGTGGATTTCCACAGAGGTCTGCCCATCTTCGGCAGTGGAGAAGATCTCCGACTTGCGGGTGGGGATGGTGGTGTTGCGCGGGATGAGCTTGGTGGCCACGCCGCCCAAGGTTTCCACCCCCAAGGACAAGGGGGTGACATCCAGCAGCAGCACGTCTTTGACTTCGCCCGCCAGCACACCCGCTTGGATGGCCGCCCCAACCGCCACCACCTCATCGGGGTTGACACTTTGGTTGGGTTCTTTGCCCAGCAGCTCCCTCACCAGCCGCTGCACCGCCGGAATGCGGGTGGATCCCCCCACCAGCACCACTTCGTTGATGTCGGCCTTGGTGAGCTTGGCATCCCGCAGGGCTTGTTCCACCGGCCCCTTGCAGCGCTCCAGCAGGTCGGCACAGAGGTGTTCAAATTGAGCGCGGGAGAGCTTCAGCTCCAGGTGTTTGGGCCCATCGGCAGTGGCAGTGATGAAGGGCAGGTTGATGGTGGTTTCGGAAACGCTGGACAGCTCGATCTTGGCTTTTTCCGCAGCTTCCGTTAGCCGTTGCAGCGCCTGCCGGTCTTGCCGCAGGTCGATCCCTTCCATTTGCTTAAACTGCTCGGCCATCCAATCGACGATCTTCTTGTCGAAGTCATCGCCGCCCAACTGCGTATCGCCGCTGGTGGATTTCACCTCGAAAACGCCATCCCCCACTTCCAAGATGGACACATCGAAAGTGCCACCGCCCAGGTCGAAGACGAGGATGGTCTCGTTGTTGCGCTTGTCCAAGCCGTAGGCCAAAGAGGCTGCTGTCGGCTCGTTGATGATGCGC